>JBJEAU010000137.1:0-5108 GCA_051869355.1 Prevotella sp.
CATTTTTTAAGTCAGGGTCTTCAGTTGTGAAAACAGCTGGAGACCTTTTTTTGTTGATGAATGTTTCAAGAATCCTATTGATAAATTGATTAACTTTGTAAGTTTAATCCTGCAGCACCCATTATTATCGTGTCATTTCCGAGGTTGTAATATTGTGTATTGTTAGTTTATGTAATTGGCATAAACTATTGGCCTTTAGTAGATAAAGGCTTGAACACAAGTGTCTTTGGTAACTTGGTAAACTTGCGATTTCTGACAATCTTTATCGTGCTTCCCTCACCCTGTTTAAGTGTGAAAGTCCCATCGTTATTGGCAGTCAGTGTGGCTGTAAGATCCTCGCTTCCATAATCGTTGATAATTGTCAGCAACGCTGTTTTCCCGTTCTTCAATTCTACATCAGTGATGATCCATTTGCGGCTGTCTTTTTCGTCACCCAGATAGCCGGGAAGCTCCCCGTAGATTTCTTGTGAAGGTACGATGATGTTTGATTCATAGAAATTGATACATAGATAAATATGGTATTCGTCGTTGGTGATTTTTCCCTGAAATACCTTTTCGTTGGCTTGTGCGGACAGGGTAAAAGCATAATGCATCAGAGCCAACATGACAAAGAATCGTCTCATACGCATGTTTTTTTTGCAAAAGTAGTACTTTATGTCAAGAAAACAAGATGCTTTACAAAAATATAACAATTAAATTCGGTTTTTTCTTTTTTTTATCGTATCTTTGCAGCCGCAATTTTAGTATTTGTTATGGGAAAAGAGATTTTGTCTCCAGACTATATTTTCGAATCGAGCTGGGAAGTTTGCAATAAAGTGGGCGGAATATATACCGTGCTATCATCACGTGCGCAAACTTTGCAGAATATCATCAAAGATCGTATTATATTCATAGGTCCGGACTTCGGGTCGGATAGCCCTTATTTTGCGGAAGATGCTACGATATTCAAGGAGTGGGTGAAAGACAGCAAGGATTTATCTTTGCGGGTAGGCCGATGGAATGTACCGGGTAACCCAATTGCTATCCTTGTGGATTTCAAGCCTTTCTTTGAGCAGAAAGATGCCATCTACACTCGTTTGTGGGAAGATTTCGGCGTAGACAGTCTTCATGGTTATGGTGACTATGACGAAGCTTCGATGTTTTCTTACGCTGCCGGAAAGGTGGTGGAGAGTTTCTATCGCTATTATCTGGGAGCGGACAAGCGCGTAGTATATCATGGCAACGAATGGATGACGGGCTTGGGATTGCTGTACGTGGCAAAGGTGTTACCCGAAGTGGCTACCATTTTTACGACCCATGCCACCAGCATTGGCCGTAGCATTGCCGGCAACAACAAACCCCTCTATGAGTATCTCTTCGCTTACAATGGGCGCCAGATGGCCGACGAACTGAACATGCAGTCGAAGCATTCCATCGAGTTGCAGACGGCACACCATGTAGATTGCTTCACTACAGTGAGCGACATTACGGCTAACGAGTGTGCCGAACTGTTGGACAAGCCTGTGGATGTGGTGTTGCCTAATGGTTTTGAGAATGACTTCGTGCCCAAGGCAAGCGCTTTTACCAAAAAGAGGAAGGCTGCGCGTGCCCGGTTGCTTGATGTGGCCAATGCCTTGTTGGGAACAGACCTGAAGGATGACACGCTGATTGTTTCTACCAGTGGCCGATATGAGTTCAGAAACAAGGGAATAGATGTCTTCATCGAAGCCATGCACCGCTTGAACGAAGCTAGCTGTCTGCAGAAACCCGTGGTGGCTTTCATCGAAGTGCCCGGTTGGGTAGGAGAGGCTCGTCAGGATTTGGTGGAGCGTCTCGATGGGCTGAAAAGCGGAAAGACATACGACCGCCCCTTGCACAATCCCCGTGTGACACATTGGTTGCACAATCTCAACGACGACAAGGTACTGGGCATGATGGATGCACTCGGCATGCAGAACCGTGCGGAAGACAAGGTGAAGGTAATCTTTGTACCGTGCTATCTTACAGGCAATGACGGTATCGTAAACCTTCCCTATTATGATGTTGTGCTGGGCAATGACCTCTGTGTATATCCCTCTTATTATGAACCGTGGGGCTATACCCCATTAGAGGCTATCGCCTTTAAGGTGCCCTGCATTACGACCGATTTGGCAGGCTTTGGCTTGTGGGCCAACAAGGTGAAAGGGAGCGATAGCAAGATAATAGACGGTGTGGAAGTGATACACCGTACAGACTACAACTATTCGGAGGTGGCCGATCGGGTGAAAGATACGGTGCTGGCTTACTCCCAGCTTACAGACACCGATGTCAAGGCTGCCCGTAGCCATGCCGACCGTTTGTCGAAGAAGGCATTGTGGAGCAAATTTATCGCTTATTATACTCAAGCCTACGACATAGCACTTCGCAAGGCAGAATCAAGAAAAAAATAAAAGTCTTATATACAATTCAATCCAATTATGAAAATCAAAGCTGATTATGTCAACGAACCTCAGTGGAAGAGTTTGACAGTCAAATCAAGATTACCAGAACAGTTGAAATGTCTGGACGAACTGGCTCACAACATGTGGTGGGCATGGAATTACGAGGCACGTAACATGTTCAAGAGCCTCGATGAAAAACTCTATGAGGAAGTGGGACATAACCCCGTGCTGCTTCTGGAGCGTCTGAGCTACGATCGCAAGGAAGAGATTGTGAAGGATGCTTCCATCATGAAGAAGATATCAGATGTTTATGACAAGTTTGTCAAATACATGAGCGAAAAACCCAATGCTGACCGTCCCTCTGTGGCTTACTTCAGCATGGAGTATGGTATCAATCAGGTGCTGAAAATCTATTCAGGTGGTCTGGGTATGTTGGCCGGTGACTATCTGAAAGAGGCTTCCGACAGCAATGTCGACATGTGTGCAGTAGGTTTCCTGTATCGCTTTGGCTACTTCACACAGAGTCTGAGCATGGATGGCCAGCAGATAGCCAAGTATGATGCACAGAACTTCAACTCTCTGCCCATCGAGCGTGAGCTCGACGCCAACGGCAACCCCGTAGTGGTTGACGTACCCTACATGAACTATCAGGTACATGCCTATGTATGGCGTGTGAATGTGGGTCGTATCAAACTCTATCTGCTTGATACCGATAACGATATGAACTCAGAGTTCGACAAGCCCATCACCCACTCACTCTATGGTGGTGATTGGGAGAACCGTCTGAAGCAGGAAATCCTGTTGGGTATCGGTGGTATTCTCACCCTGAAGAAACTGGGAATCAAGAAAGAGGTATATCACTGCAATGAGGGTCATGCTGCACTCTGCAACCTGCAGCGTCTTTGCGATTACGTAGACGAGGGTCTGACATTCAATCAGGCTATGGAGCTGGTACGTGCATCTTCACTCTATACCGTGCATACTCCTGTACCCGCCGGTCACGACTATTTCGACGAGTCTCTGTTTGGCAAATACATGGGTAGTTACCCTGCCAAGTTGGGTATCTCTTGGGATGAGTTCATCGGTATGGGTCGCCAGAATCCGGCAGACCACAGCGAGCGTTTCTGCATGTCTACCTTCGCTTGCAACACCTGTCAGGAAATCAACGGTGTCAGCAGACTGCACGGTTGGGTAAGCCAGCAGATGTTCTCGCCGTTGTGGAAGGGATATTTCCCCGAGGAGAACCATGTAGGCTATGTGACCAACGGTGTACACTTCCCGTCATGGACAGCAACCGAGTGGCGTAAGCTCTACGACAAGTACTTCGCTGCTTCGTTCATGGGCGACCAGAGCAACGAGAGCATCTGGCATGCCATCTACGATGTGCCCGATGCAGAAATCTGGAGCACTCGTATGGCGCTGAAGAAGAAGCTCATCGACTACATCCGTGAGAAGTTCACCCAGACATGGCTCCGCAACCAGGGCGACCCCGCACGTGTGGTTTCGCTGTTGGAGCGCATCAACCCCAATGCCTTGATGATCGGCTTCTGCCGCCGCTTTGCCACCTACAAGCGTGCGCACCTGCTCTTCACAGACCTTGAGCGTCTCAGCAAGATTGTCAACGATCCCGAGCATCCCGTATTGTTCTTCTTCTCTGGTAAGGCACATCCCGCCGATGGAGCAGGTCAGGGCCTCATCAAGAAGATCTTTGAGATAAGCCAGCGCCCCGAGTTCCTCGGCAAGATTATCTTCCTCGAGGACTATGACATGCAGTTGGCACGTCGCCTCGTGTCGGGTGTCGATATCTGGATGAATACTCCGACCCGTCCGTTGGAGGCTTCTGGTACATCCGGCGAGAAGGCCGAGATGAACGGTGTAGTCAACCTCTCCGTACTCGACGGATGGTGGGTTGAGGGCTACCGTCAGGGTGCAGGATGGGCACTTCCCGAGAAGCGCACCTATCAGAATCAGGGTTATCAGGACCAGCTCGATGCTGCTACCATCTACGGCCTGCTCGAGAATGAGATTATCCCGCTCTACTATAACAAGTCTAAGAAAGGTTACAGCGAGAGCTGGATCAAGGTAATCAAGAACTCGATTGCCACCATCGCACCTCATTATACGATGAAGCGTCAGCTCGACGATTACTATACCAAGTTCTACACCAAGGAGGCTGCCCGCTTCAAGACACTTGCTGCCGATGACAACCGTCTGGCCAAGGAGATTGCACAGTGGAAGGAGACCGTGGCAGAGCGCTGGGATTCTATCCGTGTAGTGTCTAAGGATACCACTGTGCTCGACAATGGTGCTGAGACCGGTGTTAAGTACACCGTCCGCTATGTGATCGATGAGCAGGGACTGGTAGATGCAGTAGGTCTCGAGTTGGTATCGCTCAACAGTGAGCTTGCTCCCGAAGGCCATCAGGTTTACAGCGTACATCCCTTCGAGGTCGTATCGCATGAGGGCAACCTCTACACGTTTGAGGCAGTGATAGAGCCCGACAAGGCTGGAACCTTCCGTTCTTGCGTGCGTATGTTCCCCAAGAACAACAATCTGCCCCACCGTCAAGACTTCAGTTATGTGAAGTGGCTTGACTAAGCGCAGAGCAAAATATTCATAAAAAAGGCTGTGCCCACCATCGTGTAGGGCGCAGCCTTTTTTTGGTTTGACCAGCATGTGTATCATCTAACGGGTGTAAGTCCCTAACGA
>JBJEAU010000138.1:0-5058 GCA_051869355.1 Prevotella sp.
ACCTCCTCAAAGTCGGCATCCTGGATATTGTCGGAGTTGTTGGACTGCTGGCCGCCTGCCTGCTGGCCACCGCCGAATCCGGCTCCGGCACCGGGCTGTGCGCCGCCTGCCTGACCATACATCTGTGCGCTGGCTGCCTGCATTACCTGGTTGAGGTTGTTGATGGCCGAGTCGATAGCGGCCACGTCGCCTGCCTTGTGGGCATCCTTGAGCTGCTGCAGGGCGGCCTCTATGCCGGGCTTCTGGTCGGCAGGTATCTTGTCGCCATTGTCCTTTAGGAAGTTCTCGGTGGTGAAGATCATCGAGTCTGCCTGGTTCAACTTGTCCACACGCTCACGCTCTGCCTTGTCGGCTGCTGCATTGGCCTCTGCCTCTGCCTTCATACGGTCTATTTCCTCTTGGCTCAGGCCGCTCGATGCCTCGATACGGATGGCCTGCTCCTTGCCAGTAGCCTTGTCCTTGGCCGACACGTTGAGGATACCGTTGGCGTCGATATCGAAAGTCACCTCAATCTGGGGCACTCCACGACGGGCGGGGGCGATGCCTTCGAGATTGAACTGGCCGATGCTCTTGTTTTGTGCGGCCATCGGACGCTCACCCTGCAGTACATGGATGGTAACAGCCGTCTGGTTGTCTACCGCGGTAGAGAAAGTCTCGCTCTTCTTGCAAGGGATGGTGGTATTGGCCTCGATGAGCTTAGTCATCACGCCACCCATGGTCTCGATACCGAGGGTCAGCGGAGTCACATCGAGCAATACGATGTTGCCCACACCACTCTCCTTGTTGAGGATAGCACCCTGGATGGCTGCACCGATGGCTACCACCTCGTCGGGATTGACACCCTTGCTGGGCTCCTTGCCGAAGTAGTTCTTTACCAATGTCTGAACAGCGGGGATACGGCTCGAACCGCCCACGAGAATCACCTCATCGATGTCTGAAGTATTGAGCTTGGCATCGCGCATCGCGTTCTGACAGGGCACGAGACAAGCCTGGATGAGGCTGTGTGCCAACTGCTCAAACTGTGAGCGTGTGAGTGTCTTCACCAAGTGCTTAGGCACACCGCCCTCTGCGCTGATATAGGGCAGGTTGATCTCTGTAGAGGTAGAGCTCGACAGTTCTATCTTGGCTTTCTCAGCAGCCTCTTTCAGACGCTGCATGGCCATCGGATCCTTAGAGAGGTCGATGCCCTCATCGGCCTTGAAACCGTTGACAAGCCAGTCGATGATAACCTGGTCGAAGTCGTCGCCACCGAGGTGGGTGTCACCGTTGGTAGAGAGCACCTCAAACACACCGCCACCAAACTCGAGGATAGAGATATCGAAGGTTCCGCCACCGAGGTCGAACACGGCAATCTTCATATCCTTGTTGGCCTTGTCCACGCCATAGGCGAGGGCGGCAGCCGTAGGCTCGTTGACGATACGCTGCACATTGAGACCTGCTATCTGGCCGGCCTCCTTGGTAGCCTGACGCTGTGAGTCTGAGAAGTAGGCAGGCACGGTGATGACGGCATCCGTCACTTCCTGTCCGAGATAGTCCTCGGCGGTCTTCTTCATCTTCTGCAGCACCATGGCAGAGATTTCCTGCGGTGTATATTTACGTCCGTCGATGTCTACACGGGGATAGCCACCCTCGTTGACCACGCTGAACGGTACGCGCTCGGCCTCTTTCTGGCTCTGTGCATAGGTCTCACCCATAAAGCGCTTGATGCTGTACACCGTGTTGCGCGGATTGGTGATGGCCTGACGCTTGGCGGGGTCGCCCACCTTGCGCTCACTGTCGTTTACGAAGCCCACTACCGAAGGAGTGGTACGCTTGCCTTCGCTGTTGGCGATTACTACAGGCTCGCTGCCTTCAAATACTGCTACACACGAGTTGGTAGTTCCTAAGTCGATTCCAATAATCTTTCCCATAATTGTATGCTATTTTTTATTTATTATTATTCTGAAATGTGATTCACCTTTCATCTAACAAAAGGTGTGCCAAAGGCATGGGACACGATTGCGGGGCTGACAAACTGTCACACGCGCCGATGCTGTCAGTACCGATGTGCCATGCCACGGGACGCATCTGGCAGTCGGCATCGTGGCATCTGTTGGGCGTACAGCAAATGCGATACGCTCGTACGGCAAATGCGATACGGGCGTACTCCAATTGCGATACGCCCGTACACCAAATGGAGTACGCTGACGAAATGCGACAAATAATGTTAAAATAGAGGGCATACATGACAGAAAAAAGGGATCGGGTCGGGGTGGTTTGTGAATAATTTGATAACTTTGTGCCCACAGGGGCTCATTACAGCCACTGCCCCCGGATGTACAAAAGACAATAAACAGATATAATATGAATAGGATGAAGACCATGCGTATGAGAAGATGGCTCCTCATGATGATGGGGCTATGGTGTCTGTCGCTCACGACTGTGGCACAGATAGCCAAGATCGAGTTGGACAAGGGTTCTGCCGACACCCAGGTAGAGGATATTGTCATCGTGTTTAAGATGCACTTCGACATCGGCTATACCGAGTGGGCCGAATCGGTGCTGCAGAAGTACGCCACCACGATGATGGACCGCACGCTGGAGTCGCTGGATCAGACTGCCGGGCTGCCCAAGGCAGACCAGTTTGTATGGACCCTGCCCGGATGGCCCATGAAGTATATCTTGGAGCACACCCCGGCCGACAACAAGGCAAAGATAGAGCGCGCCCTGCGCGAGGGCAGGCTGGCACCCCATGCCCTCCCGTTCACGCTCGAGACCGAATCGAGCGACCTCGAGACACTGGTGCGCGGCATGTCATACACCACGGCCATCGACAAGCAGTATGGCCGTCCGCTCGCCAGAGGTGCCAAGCAGACCGATGTACCAAGCCACTCATGGGTACTTCCCACCCTGCTCACCCACGCCGGGGTCAAGTTCCTGCACATAGGTTGCAATCCCGGTTCGGCTTCGCCCGATGTGCCCACCCTCTTCTGGTGGGAAGGCCCCGACGGGTCGCGCCTGCTCACGCTCAACTGGGCCGAATACTACGGCTCGGGCGTGATGCCGCCTAAGAACTGGAAGCACAAGACATGGCTGGCCATGATCCATACACACGAAAACACGGGTGCCCCCACGGCTGCCGAGGTGGAAGCCGTGCTCCGCGAGGCACACGAGAAAGCCCCCAAGGCCCGTGTGCGCATCGGGCAGCTGGAAGACTTCTACGACCTGTTGATGAAGGAGAATCCCCAGCTGCCGGTGGTGCGCGGCGACATGCCCGACACATGGATACACGGCTATATGTCGATGCCCCGTGAGGTGAAAATCAATAAGAAGATGCAGCGCGTCATCTACAACGAGGAGACCCTCAACACGCTGCTTGCCGACTGGACCGGCTCTTCGCAGCGCATCGACCGCTATGTGGACAAGGCGGTGGAGCAGTCGCTGCTCTTCGACGAGCACACTTTTGGCCTCGCCATCTCGCATGGCCACTGCGGCATGTGGGAGTATGGCGACAAGTTTGTCAAAGACCGGGCTACGGGTGCCTACGACTTTATCGAGCAGTCGTGGTACGAGAAGGGGCACCATGCCCATGCTGCCCAGCTGGAGGTGGTGCCGCCCCTGCGCCGCGACCTGCACAGGCTGGCCACATCGGTCGGTGTCAAAGGCAAGCACGTGGTGGTCTACAATCCGCTGCCTTGGACCCGTTCGGGTACCGTCTCATTCTACATGGATATCTACCAGAAACGGTTTGACGTGGTAGCCCTGCGCGATGAGGCCACCGGACAGGTGGTGCAGGCCTACAACGACCAAAACCGGCTGGTCTTCCATGCCACCGATGTGCCCTCGTTGGGCTACAAGACCTACACCGTGGTCGATGCCAGTGGCATGCCCGCCTCGGGCTTGACGGTCGACCGCGCCGATGCCACCATCGAGAATCCCTATTTCAGACTGCGCATCAATCCCGCCAACGGCGCGCTGCTGTCTGCATGGGATAAGAAGCACCAGCGCGAGATGGTCAAGACCGACGGAGAATTTGGATTTGGCGAGTACATACACGAGCGATTCGGCAAGGCCGATGCCGACAGGTACAACGCCACCTACATCAAGGACGGACAGCACGACTGGACCGACCCCGAGATGATACGCCCGGCAGACACACGCCTGCAATATGAGATGGTGAGGGGCAAGGCTTCGCGCATCGAGTACGACGAGACAGCTGTTTCGGTCACCGCCACCGTCTTTTGCCGCACTACCGACGGCGAGGACTATCTGCTCATGTACACCCTCTACCACGATTCGCCCTACGTGGAGATGACATGGAGCACCACCAACAAGCGGGCCTCCATGCAGGCCGAGGGCGGCTGGCTCGCATTCCCCTTCCGTGTGGAGCAGCCCGCCTTCAGACTGGGACGTACCGGGGCAGTGGTAGACCCTGTTGCCGATTTTGTCAACAATACCAACCACGATTATTTCTTCCTCAACACAGGTATGGCGGTGCTCGCCAAGCAGCAGTGGGGCTTTGGACTCAATTCCCCGCAGGCACCTGCCGTGAGTCTCGACAGGATGGGTCTCGCCCGTTTCTCAGGCCAGTTTGTCCCCCGTCGTCCCAACGTGTTTGTCAATCTGTACAACACCCAGTGGGGAACCAACTTTACAGAGTTTATCGATGGCAGCCTCTCGGCCACAATATATCTGTGGGGCATCGACCGCTACGACAACGATGCCTCGCTCATCACCCCCATCGAGGAGACACGTGTGCCGCTCATGGGCGTATTTGCCGATACACCGGAAGCAGGTCAGCTGCCGGCCACGGCTTCGGGCATCACGCTCTCGCGCCGTGGCGTGCTGGTTACCGCCTATCAGAAAGGGAGCGCCGACACCCCTGGCCTGTTGCGGCTCTGGGAGCAGGTGGGCAAAGACGGCAAGTGCGAGGTGACGCTCCCCAAGGGCAGTCCCTACCGCACCGCCCAGTACTGCAACCTGCGCAATGAGCCCATCGGCGAGCCCTTTGCCATCAAAGACGGCAAACTGAAGATCCAGACCAAGGCTTACCAGCCCCTCTCGCTGCTGCTCAGGTAG
>JBJEAU010000139.1:0-27322 GCA_051869355.1 Prevotella sp.
ACTGGTTTTTGCGATAGCTCTTGATAGCCCATACAGCCATGAGGGAAGCAATGATGAGGAGCGCCAACAACTGGTGGGCGATGCTGTGGAAATCGCCACCCCGGACAAAGACGGTGCGGATGCCGTCGATGAAGTAGTGCATGGGATTGACGTAAGTGGTAAGATAGGCGAGGTGGGGCATGGAGCGGACGGGCGTGAACAGGCCGCTGAGGAGCAACATGCACACCACAAAAAACCACATGACAAAGACCGCCTGCTGCATGGTATCGCTGTAATTGGAAATGATGAGCCCGAAAGAACTCCAAAAAAGCGCGAGCAACATGGCCAAGACAAAGACCAACCACAGCGGTCCCGCACAGGTTATGCCATAGATGAGCCACGAAAGCACGATATTGACCACGATGACAAAGAGGGCGATGAGCCAGTAAGGGATGAGTTTGGCAAGGATAAACGCCCACTTGGGCACGGGGGTGACATTGATCTGCTCAATCGTGCCAGCCTCTTTCTCGCCCACAATGTTGAGTGTGGGCAGAAAACCGCACATCAGCATCATGACCATCGCAAAGAGGGCGGGAATCATGAACACCTTGTAGTTGAGATGCTTGTTGTAGAGAAACAGGGTAGACAGTTTGGCCTGCACGGCAGCCACCGACGGCTCCACATGGGCGGTGACAATCTGCGAGAGATAGGCACTGCCCATCGCCCCTTTGGTGCCGTTGACGGCATTGGCGGCGATAAGCACCTGAGGCCGGAGCCCCTGTGTGAGGTCACGACTGTAGTGCAGGGGGATGGCCAGCACCACATCGGCATCCATCGCCTCGATGTCTTTGAGTGCCGCGCGATAGGTAGGCTTTTGCCCGTTGAAGATGAAATAGTTGCTGGCCTCGATGCTGTGCACGAGCTGGCGCGAGAGGGTGGAGCGGTCGTTGTCGACCACATCCACACGGATGTTTTTCACCTCCTGGTTCATCACCCACGGCATGACACAGATCATCATGATGGGGAAGATGATGATGAGACGGGGCAGAAACGCATTGCGCCGAATCTGCAGAAACTCCTTTTGTATGAGGTATCGTAACATGTCTGTCGGTTATGGGTTAGGGTTATGCGATTATGCCAGTCGCTTCTTAAACTTCGCCAGCGCGATGCCGAGGAAAAACAGTGCCATCACAGCGAGTACGGCCAGCTCTTGCAGCACATCGCCCACACCGACACCCATCACCATCAGCTTGCGCATGGCCTGGATATAGTAACGGGGCGGCACCACGGCGGCTATCCACTGCAGGATCTGCGGCATCGACTCTACGGGGAACATCATCCCCGAGAGCATGACGATGGGCACGAGCAGCACCATCGCCGAGAGCAGCAGCGCCATCAGTTGGGTGGTGGCGATATTGGAGATAAACAGTCCCAGCGAGAGGGCAAGCACGATGTAGACGGTCGACACGATGTAAATCCATACGATGCTTCCCGCCAGCGGCACATCGAGCACATAGCGCCCCATGAGCAGGATGGTGGTGAGGATGGCAAAGGCAAGCACCAGATAGGGCACCACCTTGGCGACAATAATCATCAGCGGCCTGACGGGCGACACTAAGAGCACCTCCATCGTGCCGCGCTCTTTCTCACGGACGATGGAGATCGAGGTCATCATGGCACAGACGAGCATGAGGAGCATGCCCAGAATGGCGGGCACAAAGTTGTAGGCGGAGCGCATCTGCGGATTGTACAGCATCTTGGCGTTGACCAGGCTGTCTGAGGCATTGGTCACCACATTGGCGGCATAGTTGGTCCACTGCTGTGCCATATTGGGGTCGGCGCCATCGACGACAAACTGGATGCCGGTGTGTCGCGAAGCAAAATCGTGGTCAAAGACCACGGCCATGTCTGCCTGCTGGTGGCGTATCAGCCGCTCGGCCTCGGCCGGCGTGGGTACCGCCTGCACGATGGTGAAATATTCGGACGCTGAGAGTCGCTCGATGGCTCGCTGCGTCTGCAGGTCCATCTGCGAGGTGACAACGAGGGTGCGCACATTCTTGACATTGGTGGTGATGGCAAAACCGAAGAGCAGCATCATCACCACCGGCATGCCGAAGAGGATGAGCATGGTGCGCTTGTCTCTCAGGATGTGGCGTGCCTCCTTGACGATGAAAGCCCATCCTGCCCCGTGGCGCGAGGGCCGGGGGGGCGCTTGCGGAGCGGATGGCTCCTCACTCTGTGGGGCACGGCGGCTCTTGCGCGCCAGATGGGTGAATACGTGGTCCATATCGGGCTGCCCCAACTGGTCTTTCAACTCTTCGGGGGTACCCATCGCGCTGATCTTGCCATCCACCATGATACTGATACGGTCGCAATATTCGGCCTCGTCCATGTAGTGGGTGGTGACAAAGACGGTAATGCCCCGGTGGGCGGCCTCGTAGATAAGCTGCCAGAACTGGCGGCGTGTGGCAGGGTCCACACCTCCTGTCGGCTCGTCGAGAAAGACAATGGCCGGGTCGTGGAAGATGGCTACCGAGAAGGCGAGTTTCTGTTTCCATCCGAGGGGGAGGGAGCCCACCAGATCGTCCTTGTGGCCGGTAAACTCCAGTTGCTCCAAGAGCAGGTCGCGCTTGCGGGTTATCTCCTTGTCGGACATGCCGTAGATGCCGCCGAAGAGGCGGATGTTCTCGGCCACAGTCAGGTCTTCGTAGAGCGAGAATTTTTGGCTCATGTAGCCGATATGCTTCTTGATCTGCTCGTACTCGGTGCGTATGTCGTAGCCTGCCACGGTGCCCGAGCCGCCAGTGGGCTGGTTGAGTCCGGTGAGGATGTGCATGGCGGTGGTCTTGCCGGCACCATTGGCACCGAGGAAGCCGAAAATCTCGCCACGGCGGACAGAGAAACTGATGTCGTCGACAGCACGGAAGGTTCCGAATGCTTTGACGAGATGCGACACCTCAATGACATTGTCGCTCTCCTGCACCGCCACCGTGTCCTGATGCGCCAAGCCCGGCGGATTGAAGACTCCGCGGAAGCGCTCCAGTATCACCTCGGGCGTGCCGATGCCCTGAACCCTACCTTCGTGGAGGAACGCCACGCGGTCGCAGCGGCGCACCTCGTCCAGATAGGGTGTGGAGACCACGATGGTGATGCCACGCTGCCTGAGCAGGGAGAGCATCTCCCAAAACTCCTTGCGGCTGACAGGGTCCACGCCCGTGGTGGGCTCGTCGAGGAAGAGCACGCTGGGTTGGTGCACCAGAGCGCAAGAGAGTGCCAGTTTCTGCTTCATGCCGCCCGAGAGCGCCCCCGCCTTGCGGTCCTTGAAGCGCTCTATCTGACTGTAGATGGCCTTGATGCTGTCATAGCCCTCGGCTACGGTTGTCCCGAAGAGCGTCGCAAAAAACTGCAGGTTCTCTTCGACCGTAAGATCTTGATACAGGGAGAAGCGGCCGGGCATGTATCCCACCCTTCGGCGTATCTCCTTCATCTGCCCTGTCACGTCCAATCCCTCGACCGTGGCCTCGCCGGTATCGGGCAACAGGAGTGTGGCGAGGATGCGGAAGAGCGTGGTCTTGCCGGCTCCGTCGGGACCAATGAGGCCAAACAACTCGCCCTTGCCCACGGACAGCGTTACATCGGAGAGAGCCTGGACCTTGCCGTACGACTTAGACAGGTTGCTGACGACGATTCCGCCACACTCCACGAGAGGGGCGACACCATCTGTCTGACGGGGATGCACTTCCTTATTCACCTTATTCATATTTCTAATCACCTATCCCGAGCGTCTGCTGCTCTCACTTGAACTTCACCTCACCGTACATGCCTATCTTCACATAGCCATCGTTGCGTATCTCCACCTTGAGAGCGTAGACCAAGTCGGCACGCTCGTCATCGGTGAGTATCGTCTTGGGCGTAAACTCCGACTTGCTGGCTATCCAACTCACCCTGCCGGCGTATTCGCGCTTCTGCCCGTCGCCATAGTCGGCAAAGACCGTGGCCTGCTGTCCCACCCTGATGGTCTGCAGTTGGGCTGAGGTGACATAGGCACGGATATACATGTGCTCCGTGTCGGCCATCTTGAAGAGCGGCTTGCCGGTGGCCACGTACTCGCCTCGCTCCACATACTTCTCGAGCACAGTGCCCCGGGTGGGGGTAAGGACATGACACTTGCGCAACTGGTCGCGCAACTGGTCAGCCTGCACATCGGTCGCATCGGTCTGGCGGTCCAGGGCGTTGGTGCTGACCCGCAGCGACGAAATCTGTGCATCGAGCTGGCGCTGGAGCACCTCTACCTGACTGGCTGCATCGTCATACATTTTGCTCGGGGCGGCACCGTCGGCCACCAGTTCCTTGTACCGCTGCCTATCCTGCAGTGCCTTGGCCAACTGCTGGCGCGTGGCGGCAATCTGCTTCTGCATCTCGGGCTTCTGGCTTTGGTAGACACGCTTGGTGGCATCCGTCTGCTGCAACTTCAGCCAGATCTGGGTGGTGTCGATGAGCCCCACCTCGCAGTGGGCAGCGAGGGTGTCGCCCTCGGTCACGCCAAAGGTCATCAGGGCACCGCTCTGCTCGGCATACACTGTAGTCTCGATGGCCTCAAACACGCCGGTAGCGTCAAAGTCTGTCTCTTTATTACCACAGGCATGGAGCACCAGTGCCACACCTGCCATTGCCAATAGTTTTTTCATATCGGTTTATTGATTCGTTGTAAACTTCAGGTCGTATATCTCTTTGAGCATCTCTATCTCGTGCATGGCCTGTTGCACGCGGGCTGCATTCTCACTGTTGATTTCCTTCACCAGGTCGTTGACATCGATGATGCCATGCGCCAGTTTTGATTCTGCCGCCTTGCGTATCGACGAGCGCAGGGCGATGATTTCGTCGTCTTCGGCCATCTGTTTGCGGTAACGCTCGATGTTCTCCTGCTGTCCTATCTGTTCCAGACGGTTGTCGAAGAGGAAGCGGTCGCGCGACACCGCTGCCGTCTCGCGCTGGAGCTGGAGCCTCGCCTTGTCGTTCTTACGGGTGTAGAGGGCGCCGATGTTCCATGTGAGACGTGCGCCGATCATGCCGTTCCACGACAGGCGATGCCGCATCATGTCCTCGAACATGTTGTAGCCGGGATAGCCATAGTAGCCCTGCGCAAACACGCCTAACCGTGGTCGGAGCGCCGCGTCGAGTGCTTTTTCCTGACTGTCTGCCAACTTGAGTTGGGCGTCGATAGCTTTCAGTTCGGGTCTCAGGCAGGTCTGGGCCGAGGGTGTGGGGTAGCCAACAGCCGGCTTGACAACAGTCTTAATCTCCATGCCACAAAACAGGGAGAGTATACGTACGAGCGATGTGCGCTGCGACTGCAGGCCGGTCATCTGTTGGACTGCGTTCAGCCGCTCGGCCTTCACGTTCTGGTAGTCGCTCTCGGCAGCGGTGCCTCCCTTCAGCATCGAGGCCAGTTTCTTTTCGTTGCCGCTGAGCAGCGCCTGCAGGTCGCTGTTGAGCTTGATCTGCTCTTCGACCATGAGAAGCGAGAAAAACAGTTCGTTCACGCGTTTGCGGACATTGTACAGATTGACCTCATTCTGCGCTGCTTGCACCTCACCCTGCCGGCGCGCAATCTCTTTCTGACTCCGGATATGGCCTCCGTCGTAGACCGGCTGCTGCACATCGAGGCCGATGCGGTACTGGGACTTGCGGAGTCCCTCCATCGTGATGCCCATCTGCTGATACAGCGACTGCATGTCGTCAGGAAAAGCGGTCACAGCACTCTGATAGGTGGCCTGAGCCGTGGCCGACAGCTGCGGCAACCATCCTTTCTGGATGTTGGACACCGTGACGGCCGTGGTCTTCTCGGTCAACCCATACTGCCGTATGAGCGGATAGTTGCGCTCGGCAGCCTGCTGGCACTCCTCAAGCGTCTGCCCCAAGGCCAACATGGGTACCATCAGGAGTAAAAAAATCAGTTTTCTCATCATTGTCGTTTTGTCTATCGTTTGCAAAAGTAGTGCTTGTTTCTCAAACATTCGCTACCTATAGAGTGGAGAATATGTTCTTTTTGTTCGATTTGTACTTTCAGATGTCCGTAATTGGCCAAGAAACGTTATCTTTGTACCCAAAGACACAACGAGATGAACCGCAACAGGCATACCCGCAAGGCTGAACCCAAACTGATGGACATGGCAGCGATGAACGAGCTGCTCATGCCGAATCGCAATACTGACGATGCGCATTTCTTCCTCAACGATGAAATCGGCATCCTGCATGGAAATCCCAAACTGTTTCGGCTGGTTATCCAGCAGAAAGCGCCCTTCGTCATCAACGACCACCGGCTGGGCTTCGTCGCAAAGGGCGAGGGTATCACCAATCTCAACCTTGTAGACCAGCAAATACGAGCAGGAATGATCATCTATCTCGCTCCCGGCACCATCATCAACCCCATCACTTTCTCCGATGACCTTGAAATCTACGGCATCGCCCTGTTCCCCGGTTTCACATGGCTGTTTCCACCCGAACAGATATCGCCGGCTTTCAACGGGCAGGTGCGCGACTTCCTGCTACCTGTGGCCGACGATGCCCTACAGATAGCCCGCAGCATCTTGGAAGCATTGTGGCAGGTGGTGCATCAGCCCGACTATCCGCGCACGGTAGCCTCTTCGTTGGTGGCGGCACTGATGCACCACTACAACGAACTGTATCGGCGCAGTTCCGAGCACCGGATGGATGTGAAATCGCATGAGCAGACCATCTTCGACCGCTTCATCCAGTTGGTGAACCAGCACTGTCATGAGCAGCATCAGATAGGCTACTATGCCAACAGAATCTGTCTCACCGAGCGATACCTGAGCACCATCATCCGCCAGACAAGCGGGGTGACGGCCAAGGAGTGGATAGACCGGGCCCTCATCACCCGAATCAAGGCAGAACTGGTACATACCAACAAGCCGATTGCACGGATAGCAGACGATTTGCACTTTCCGAATCCCTCTTTCTTCAGCAAATACTTCAAGCGCATCGTCGGAATGACCCCCGGGGATTATCGTGTGCGGTAAGGTGCTTCTGCCAAAAAGGAAACATGAATCGCAAAGATTTTGCCAAAAGGTTTTGCCGAACCAGCCGATTTGTCTATCTTTGCAAAACGACAGGTGTGCCTCTCCATCTGTAGCACATAGGCTACGACATACAGAAGAAACCAATCGCGGCACCAACAATCGCTTTTACCCTATAGACATGCTGTGCAGACAATGGTATATAACCCTCGTTCTCGCCCTGACAGGTGTGGTACAGATGGCCGGACAGACTCCCGTGGCAAACCGCGTGGAGGCTGTGGCAAGCCGATTGTCCAAAGATGCACGGATTGCCGCACGGTACCCCGACAGGCAACGCCACTGCGTGTACTTCGTAGAGAACAACCGCCTCTACCGCTTCGATGTATTCAGGGACAAATGTGAAGAGATACGGTTCACCAAAGGCTACCTGAAGATCAGAGACACGCACGTGGCCCAGCAGGGACGGTTGCTCTTTGTGACGGTAGACCGCGGTACGCTGTGCAACAACTACGCCACAGACGGTCAGGCACTCTACCTGATCGACACGTTTACACAAAAGATGAAGGAAATAGCGGCTGGCTTTGACATCAGTAAGGGAAAAGCCAAAAACCAACCTTGCTTTACGGTCAAGAAAGCACACCAATGTATCGACCCCAGCCGCCAACGCTGGAATGCCCAAAACCACTGCTATGACATGAGTGGCTCCATCCTCTCCATCTCAGAAGCTTATACGGTGCGGATAGAGAAGAAGAGGTAGGGTAAAAACATATGAGGTTATATGCATTGCCAACATGTTTCCTCTATAACTATATTTATATGTTATGCGGGTTAAATATTTCAAAAAATGGGTGTAAAACATCCCAATTTTTTAAATATTTGCTACTTTTGTAACTCTACATTATTAACATGTAAGGCAAACATAACTTCACAAAGATAAAGACATTAGTATAAAATGAGAACATACAACTTAGGATTCATTTCCGATAAAGAAATATATGAGCATGTCCATACGACGGTAGAATCGTATAGACGTGAAATCACTTTAAAACAATTCAACGAAAGTATTGTTGACCCTATTAAACTAACATTTGATGCAAAAGTTTATGGTAAGACTATAGAACAGACAATTGCAGACGAGTGTTTTAGACAGATTGATAAATCAAATGGAAATAGAATTGGATATTTCCATCAGAATCTGTTTGCCTATGCAGGTAACGGATGGATTGTACCCAAACAAGGTTTTGATGTTGAGAACCCAGACTTGCATCTCTATGCAGAACTCAAGAATAAGCACAATACGATGAATTCTGCATCTTCGCAGAAAACTTATATGAAGATGCAAGCTCGTTTGCTTGAAGACGACGAGGCAACCTGCTATCTTGTCGAGGCAATCGCAAAAAAATCTAAAGACGAGATCTGGAAAATAAGCATTGATGGAAAATCTTGTTCCCATAAACGGATTCGCAGGATGTCAATGGATAAGTTTTATGAACTTGTTTTTCATGACTCGACAGCATTTTTCAGACTGTGTACGACATTGCCAACAATTATAGAAGATGTCGTACACGATGACGGTGCCTTGGTTTTACGGAATACTGTTTACGAAGATTTAAGAAAAGACAGTGAGGACCTGCTTACTGCACTATATTTGCTGGCTTTTTCAACTTATGAGGGTTTCACAACAAATTCCACCAAATGAGCATGATCCACAGACGCACTATATCTATCAATAACTTTGCCACATTACTCGGTGTATCAAGGGCTACCGTGGATGCATGGATTAAAAACGGCAAACTATCTGTTTATACAGATGACAACAATGATAAATTTCTTTATATCGATGAGCTAACAGATTTCCAGGAAATAAAAGCCATGCTCACGACAAAGTGGCAAGAAGAAAAATACGTAAAACCTGCCCAAACCTATACCTCTGTAGAACTATTTGCAGGAGCTGGCGGCATGGCACTTGGAATGGAGAAAGCAGGATTCCACCACATCTTATTAAACGAGATTAACCACGAGGCTTGTGAAACCTTACGTACAAATCGTCCTGAATGGAATATTGTCGAAGGTGACATTCATGAGATCGATTTCTCTCCCCTGTATGGAAAGGTGGATTTCCTTTCTGGCGGTTTCCCTTGCCAAGCATTTTCTTATGCAGGAAAACGACTTGGCTTTGAGGAAACAAGAGGTACTCTTTTTTTTGAGTTGGCGCGCGCTGTAAAAGAAATGAATCCCAAAGTTTTTCTTGGAGAGAATGTTAAAGGACTGCTGGAGCATGACAAAGGAAGAACAATGCAAACAATAAAAACCGTGATATCTGAATTGGGTTACACTCTTATAGAGCCACGGGTTCTCAGAGCCATACAATACGATGTGCCACAAAAGCGCGAAAGGCTTATACTTATAGCTATTCGTAACGATATCGCACCGAAAGTAAATTTTTATTGGCCTGATGTTTGCGAAGAGGTACGTACGCTATACGATGCCTTTTTCAAAGGTAGCTTATTCGACACAGATGTTCCCAAATCAGAAGGACAATCGTACCCAGAAAACAAGCGAAAAGTAATGGAGTTAGTCCCAGAAGGGGGCGACTGGCGAGATTTGCCAGATGATGTGGCGCGTGATTATATGAAAGGAAGTTACCATTTAGGCGGAGGAAAGACCGGTATGGCTCGTCGGCTTGCCATGAACGAGCCAAGTCTCACCCTAACTTGCGCTCCTGCCCAGAAACAAACAGAACGTTGTCATCCTTGGGAAACGCGGCCGTTAACCATTAGGGAATACGCACGAATTCAAACATTCCCAGACAATTGGCTTTTTGCAGGAAATACCTCTGCACAATATCAACAAATAGGGAATGCTGTACCTGTTAATTTGGCCTGGGCTATCGGGCGTTCTTTAATACGCCTTTTTAACAACATATATGAAAAGGGGCTTCTGGAGGAAAAAACAATTGACCATACTGTCAAACCCTACAAAAAACTTCATGGATTATTTGAAGGGATGGTTTGCGAAAGAACTTCAACATATCTAAACTGCAAAGAGAAAAATTAAATCTTGCCAGCAGTCTCCTCCTGTTGTTGCATCCTTGCGATGCGTTCCCGCAAATAAAGGCGGAAACCATCGTCGCCCAACACCTCTATATCGTCATAGAGACCAAGGACAAAGCGGCCTATGCCTACATAGCTGCACACATCGAGCTGTAGACGCTGACGGCCATCTCCATTGGGGGTAAGATGCGTGGCAGCACGGGGCACTTCCTCGCCCAAAAGATTGGCAGACAACTGTCCGAGGACAAGACTGACGGGATAGGTGTCTTCGCCGCTGAACATGAAGGCATCGGTGTACACCTGCCGATGCTGCGACTCGTGGCTCCAAAGCATATTGACCAACTGCACATCGGCCATACGCGAGACCTTGAAGGTCTTGTTCATGCCCGTGGAAATCTCATAACAGCGTACATCCATATTGTCGTTCATAAACAGGAACGGCTCCACCAGCCGGTCGGTGACCGTCCGGCTGTGGGGAGAGGAATATCCGCACAACTTGACAATATGCTTGTACTTGATGGCCTCATACAATCTGGACACGCAGCGCGATATCCGCTCCTGGTATTTGACATCGGTGAGGATGCGAAGGTCGTAAAACTTATCGAGTTTCCTGCGGATGCTCTCTACGAGCGGATTGGTCTCGTCGGCACCATCGGTGAGCCGGCGCAGGAGGATGGCTTCTTGCTCGGTAAAATCGATACGTTCGTGGAGCTTGCGGAAAAACGGAGAATGGCGATCGAGACGATAGCAGGTGCTAGACTTGATGACACGGAAACCTGCATCTCGGAAAAAATCGAGGTAATAATAAAGATTGCGCAGGGAGATACCTAGACGGTCACAAAGTTGGGCCGCCGTGTAATCGTGGTTCTCGGTCATCAGCAGCAATAGGTCCAGCTGCAATCCAAGTTTATCGTGTCTCATGGCCTAATCCTGAAAATCAAGACTCAGTTCGGTGCCCAGCAGATTGTAACTCTTGCGATGGTAGGGACTGATGCCGTGGAGACGGATGCCCTCGCGGTGCTTACGGGTAGGATATCCCTTGTTGGAGCGCCAGTCGTACATGGGATATTCCTCATCCAGACGGTCCATATAATCGTCGCGGAAAGTCTTGGCAAGGATGCTGGCTGCCGCTATGGCCTGAAACTTGCCATCTCCCTTGACGATGGTGGTGTAAGGGAGGTCATGGTAAGGCCTGAATCGGTTGCCATCTACGATGATGGCTTCGGGGCGCACGGCCAACTGGTCGAGCGCACGGTGCATCGCAAGAAAACTGGCGTTGAGGATATTGATGCGGTCAATCTCCTCGGGTGTCACGATTCCTACGGCCCATGCCACAGCATCGTGCATAATCTGGTCGCGAAGAGCATAACGCTGTTTGGCAGACATCTGCTTGGAATCGTTGAGCAAGGGATTATCGTAATCGGAAGGCAAAATCACTGCGGCCGCATAGACACTGCCGGCCAGGCATCCGCGACCGGCTTCATCGCACCCAGCCTCGATGCAATCTGTATAAAAATGGCTCTGAAGTGGCGTCTTCATATCTATTTTAGTTAAAGAACGTTTACAACCGCTCTCTTTTAACAATTAAAGTTTGTTTATTGAACTTTTTGTGCAAACTATACCTGTAGCTTTGCCCCTGTAAACAAGAAACATAACACCTGAAAAGATGAAAAGAGAAATGGCAATATCCCAAACACCCTGCTCATGGAGCATTCTGCATCAGCTACAAACAATGGCCAAGGTGCCTTTCGCAGCTCTTGCCAAGTATTACAGCCATGTATTGGAGCGTGACATCAGCATCCGGCAGACCCTGCTGCTACTCAACGTCCAAGCAGCCTTTGTCTTTGCTGTGCTTCCGGCCGACTGCCCGCTCGCACTACGCGCCCTCTGCTGCGGCTGGTTCGCACATGCCGTGCTGAAATGCAAGCAGGAACTCTGACCCATCGGTCTCTGCAAAGGAGACCGGCACGGCAAGCATTCGGGAAATCAAAACATGCGAGCCACGCGACGGATGCCGTCTACCAGCACGTCTATCTCTTCCCGTGTGTTGTACAGTGCAAACGAAGCCCGTACAGTGCCCAATATGCCCAATCTGTCTATCAGCGGCTGGGCGCAATGATGCCCAGTGCGCACGGCAATGCCCAGACGGTCGAGCAGTGTGCCCATATCCATGTGGTGGATATCGCCCACCAGAAAACTGATGACAGCATCCTTGTCGGCTGCGTTACCATAGATACGCAATCCGTCAATTTGCTGGAGCTGCTGGGTGGCATAGCGGGTGAGGTCTTGCTCATGCCGGGCAATATTGTCCATCCCCAACTGCTCCATGTAGGCGATGGCCTTAGCCAAGCCGTTGGTTGCCACATAATCAGGCGTGCCTGCCTCAAATTTCAACGGTGGACGCTCAAATGTGGTGCGCTCAAAACTGACATTCTCTATCATCTCGCCGCCGCCCTGATAGGGAGGCAACTTCTCCAGCCAAGCCTCTTTGCCATACAATACACCCACACCGGTGGGACCATACATCTTATGGCCGCTGAAAGCGTAGAAATCGCAGTCCATCTGCTGCACGTCTATCGGGATGTGGGGAGCACTCTGTGCACCATCCACCAAAACCGGCACATCGTGGGCATGGGCGATACGAATTATCCGTTCGACGGGATTGACCGTTCCCAACACGTTGCTCACATGACATATACTTACCATGCGTGTACGGTCTGTAAACAGTCGCTCGTACTCGTCTATGAGCAGTTCTCCCTTATCATTCATCGGTATCACCTTGATGACAATGCCACGCTTGGCGGCCTGCAACTGCCAGGGTACGATGTTGGAATGGTGCTCCATAACAGACACGATGACCTCGTCGCCCTCGTGCATCTGAGACTCGGCGAACGTGGCCGCCACAAGGTTGATGCTCTCGGTGGTGCCACGGGTAAAAACTATTTCGGTGGTATTTGCGGCATGAATAAACCGGCGCACGGTCTCCCGGGCTGCCTCATGCAGCTCCGTAGCCTGCTGCGACATCCAATGTACGCCGCGGTGCACATTGGAATTGACATTCAGGTATTCATCGCGCATGGCATCGAGCACGCACAGGGGTTTCTGCGTGGTCGCTCCATTGTCCAAATAGACCAATGGCTTGCCATAAATCTGGCGTGAGAGAATGGGAAAATCCTCACGCACTTGTTGTATATCGTACATACTGACTGACTATTTACACAATTTACAACCGTCGCACTTGTTGAGTTCACCACGAAAACGCTTCTCAACCAGGTAGTGCAATCTGTCTTTGAGCGGTTCCAGCTGGATGCTGTCAATCACCTCGTTGACAAAGGCGAACTCAAGCAGGAGTTTGGCCTCCTTCAGGCTGATGCCACGCTGGCGCATATAGAAGAGGGCGGCATCGTTGAGCTGGCCCACCGTACTGCCATGCGCGCATTTTACGTCGTCCGCATAGATTTCCAGCATCGGTTGGGTAAACATCCGCGCTTTTTTCGTAGCACAGAGATTCTGGTTGGTCTCCTGCGATACCGTCTTCTGTGCCCCATGGCGCACCAATACCTTTCCTGCAAAAGCACCCACAGCTTCGCCGTCAAGTACATATTTATAGAGCTCGTTACTGGTGCAGTGGCCAGCCTGATGGTCAATAAGCGTATTGTTATCCACACGCTGGTCTTTATCGGCAATCACACAACCATTGCATCGACACTCCGCTCCTTCGCCCTTAAAGACCAGGTCAAGCCTATTGCAGGTCACACCATTGTGAAGCGTGATGACATTATGGTTAACCCTACTGTCGGCTTGCTGCTCAATATAGACATTACTGGTACGTGTGTTCTGTATATGGGTCTCCTCCAGACAGTAGAGGTCGAGACTTGCATTCTCCCCCACAAAAGCTTCAATTACCTGAGTGGCAAGGAAGCGTCTATTGTCGGCTGCATGATCACAGAAAAGGAATTTTGCCTCTGCCCCTTGCTCCAAGACGATGAGCACACGACGGTTTACCATCAGGTCGACATCAGAACGGAGAATGTTAAGCACTTGAATGGTGCGGTCTACCTTGACATTCTTGGGTACATAGATAAACAGTCCATCTTGTGCCAGCATCGTGTTCAGCGCCACAATGCCATCACTATCGGTTCGAGCCAATTGCCCATAATAGCGGGAAATCAACTCAGGCTGCTCCGTGGCAATTTTGGATAGCGAATCGACTATGACTCCCTCGGGCAGACGAGCCTGCGGAACCTGTCGGGTATAAAAACTGTCATTGACAATGAAATAAAGGGATGTGCTCAAATTGGGAACATCGCACTTGAAAGCATCATAAGGATTGACAGGGATATCCAAACGGTTGAGGTTGAGTCCATAATCGGGCTCAAACAGCCGTGGGATATCCGTATATTTATAGCGTTCCTCCTTGCGGGTGGGGAATCCTGTGGACTTGAAATCCATGAAAGCCCGGTCACGCAACTCGTTAAGAGGAGCGGAAGAATGTGCCTTGATTATCTGGGCACATTGCTCATAGAGTTGGATATATTGTCGCTCGCTACTCATGTCACCTCGCCTTATCCTATTGTTTCTTCTTCGGCCTCAGCCTTTATCCAATCGTAGCCTCGCTGCTCAATCTCCTTGGCCAGTTCGGGGCCTGCGCTTTTCACAATCCTACCCTTGTACAACACATGTACCACACTCGGCTTGATCATGTCCAACAACCGCTCATAATGTGTTATCACAATGGCGGCAGTCTCAGCAGTGTGCATCTTGTTGACACCATCGGCCACTATGCGCATGGCATCTACGTCGAGCCCGGAGTCAGTCTCGTCAAGAATGCTCAGTTTGGGCTCCAGCATCGCCATTTGGAAGATTTCATTACGTTTCTTCTCGCCTCCTGAAAATCCCTCATTCACGCTGCGTCGTGACAGTTTGCTGTCCAATTCAACAATCTTGCGTTTCTCACGCATCAGTTTGATGAAGTCGCTGGCGTTAAGTGGTTCCTGTCCCCAGTATTCGCGCTTGGCATTGACAGCCGCCCGCATGAAGTTGGTCATGGAAACGCCAGGAATCTCAACTGGGTATTGGAACGAGAGAAACAATCCTTCGCACGCACGCTCTTCCGGCTTCATCTGCAAGAGGTCTTTTCCATTGAAATAAACCTCGCCCGCTGTCACCGTATAGAGCGGATTGCCCGTGAGCACAGCAGAGAGCGTGGATTTGCCCGAACCATTAGGACCCATGATGGCATGAATCTCACCGTCGTTGATGGTAAGATTGATGCCCTTTAATATTTCTTTACCTGCGATTTCCGCATGTAGATTTCTTACTTCCAACATGATATATTGTCTTTTTAATTCTGTTAATACAAATCAAGCAGTTCTTGTATGAGCCCTCGTTTGTCTCCTTCAGAGAAGTGAAAGGGAAAGTCAACTTTAAGACCCATGCTGAATACTTGGCGGTGGGGCTGACCGTGATAGGTTGTGGGGCTACTCTGCCGGCTGTCAGTATAAGTGGTGTGGTAGTGTGAGGCCAACGCCAAACGATAGCTGTACTCTACCTGCAGAGCAATGCAGGAGAAGATATAGATATCTGCTCCTACGACAGATCCCGTGCTGAACCGCGGTGTGCGTATCTGGCCTTGCACATGGTACGTGTAATTAACTGCCCCTTGCGTAACTCCCATGTCTAAATGGTCGCACTCGGCATTGAGAGCCCAGAGCACTTCTGCTCCCAGATAGGGCTGTATCCACCAGTATGTGGGTGCCGGTCTCCAGCGGCCACCCAACGAGATCTCGCTTAGGCTGTAACTGGCATCTCCCTTGAGCAACGTCAGATTCTCGTGCTCATATCCAGCCTTGATGCCCATCTGTGTGCCAGGCACAAAATACTCGGCACGCAGCCGGGTTGCCATGCCTATCTGCGATGTTGATCCACTCCGGTACAGGGGCAGATTGCCGCCATAGGTTCCAGCATGGGCTATGGCGTTGCCGCCGATGTGGGCATCAATGGCCCATCGCGGGGTAAAGTCGTCCTTGTACTCGCCTTGCCGTTTATGTCCTTGGCTGGTCTGAGCCGTTGCGACCGTCAATGTGCAGAGACAGCACAGCAGTATATAGATGGTATATCGCATCATGCTATCCCACAGTGCCCTCCAGACTCACGCTCAACAACTTCTGTGCCTCCACAGCAAACTCCATCGGGAGTTTGTTGAGCACCTCCTTGGCATATCCATTCACAATCAGTCCCACCGCCTGCTCCGTGGGAATACCGCGCTGGTTGCAATAAAACAACTGATCCTCGGAAATCTTGGAAGTGGTGGCCTCATGCTCGATGATGGCCGTGTCATTGTGAATGTCCATATAGGGGAAAGTATGCGCACCACAGTCTGAACCCAACAGCAACGAGTCGCACGAACTATAGTTGCGCGCATTATCGGCATTGGCCGTAGCACGTACCAGACCCCTATACGAATTCTGGCTATGTCCAGCCGAGATTCCTTTAGAGATAATAGTGCTCTTGGTATTCTTTCCCATGTGTATCATCTTGGTGCCGGTATCAGCCTCCTGATAGTTGTTGGTCACTGCGACACTGTAAAACTCGGCCACAGAGTTGTCTCCACGCAAGATACACGAGGGGTATTTCCATGTAATGGCCGACCCTGTCTCCACTTGAGTCCACGACAACTTGCTGTCAACGCCACGTAGTTCGCCGCGTTTGGTCACCAAGTTAAGCACGCCGCCACGACCCTTTTCGTCACCGGGGTACCAGTTCTGCACCGTCGAATACTTCACCTCGGCCCTGTCCATGACGATAATCTCAACGATGGCTGCGTGCAACTGATTCTCGTCGCGCATCGGTGCCGTACAGCCTTCGAGGTATGACACATAGCTGTCATCGTCTGCCACAATCAGCGTACGCTCAAACTGTCCGGTATTTCGGGCATTGATCCGAAAATAACTGCTCAATTCCATCGGACATCTGACCCCCTTGGGAATATAGACAAACGAGCCATCACTGAATACCGCACTGTTGAGAGCCGCATAGAAATTGTCGCGATAGGGCACGACAGTACCCAGATACTGACGCACCAGGTCGGGATGTTCTTTCACCGCCTCACCGATGCTGCAGAATATCACGCCTTTCTCACGAAGCTGCGCCTTAAAGGTAGTCTTCACCGATACCGAGTCCATGATGGCATCTACCGCCGTACCACTCAGCGCCAACCGCTCCTCAAGAGGGATACCCAATTTGTCGAATGTCTTCTCCAATTCGGGATCTATCTCCTTGTTTTGCGGCTTCTTGGCCAACGGGTCAGCATAATAGGAAATCTCCTGATAGTCGATTGGAGGCAGATGCACATGTCCCCACGTGGGTTGCTTCATCTGCTGCCAGTGGCGGAACGCCTCCAAGCGGAAATCGAGCAGCCATTGAGGCTCTCCCTTTTTGCTGGATATCAGCCGCACCACATCCTCATTGAGTCCTTTCTCAATGATATCCGTATGCACATCAGTAGTAAACCCGAATTCATACTTCTGGTCTGCCACCTTCCTTACAAACTCATTTTTTTCTTTCTCTGCCATTCTTGTCTGTTATCAATGACACCAGCAAATTTCATACCAAAGACCATCGCTCTGATACATACTTGCCAAAAGTGCAGTAGTGACACCCTATGCGATACAGGATGCCACTACCTTATATTATATATGTCTGCAAACCGTATAGCGTCTGTCGTCAGACAGTTGCTCCTACAGTTTCTGCTCCACCTCTATCTCTGTAAAGGTCTCAAGGATGTCACCCTCCATGATATCGCCATAGTTGACCAGACTGATACCACACTCCATACCCATCGGTACTTCCTTGACATCGTCCTTGTAGCGCTTCAGCGAGTCGATAGGTGCTGTCTTCACCACTATTCCATCGCGCACCACGCGTGCCTTGTCCTTGTTGTGTACCTTGCCTTCTATCACCAGACAGCCGGCAACTGTACCCACTTTGGAAATCTTGTACACCTGACGCACCTCTACTTGACCGGTTATCACTTCCTTCTTCACCTTGTCAAGCATACCCTGCATGGCTGAGCGCACATCGTCGATGGCATCGTAGATGACCGAATAGGTGTTGATATCCACACCCTCTTGGTCTGCCAACTTACGGGCAGCAGCCGAGGGACGTACCTGGAATCCTACGATAATGGCATCGGAAGCATCGGCCAGTGTGACATCGTTCTCGGAAATCTGACCCACAGCCTTGTGAATCACATTCACGTTCACCTTCTCTGTAGAGAGTTTGATAAACGAGTCGCTGAGCGCCTCGATACTACCGTCGGTATCACCCTTGACAATAATGTTAAGTTCCTTGAACGAGCCGAGGGCGATGCGGTGTGAGATATCGTCGAGAGAGAGACGCTTCTGGGTTCTCAGACCCTGCTCGCGCTGCAACTGCTCACGCTTGTTGGCGATCTCGCGAACCTCCTGCTCAGTCTCCAGTACGTGGAAAGCATCACCGGCCGTAGGAGCACCGTTGAGTCCCAAAATGATGGCGGGCTCTGCTGGCTTGGCACCATCAATACGCTGATTGCGCTCGTTGAACATGGCCTTGATGCGACCCCAACTGGTACCGGCTATCACATAATCGCCCACCTTGAGCGAACCATTGCTCACAAGTACGGTACTTACGTAGCCGCGACCCTTGTCGAGCGACGACTCAATGATGGTACCCACAGCCTTACGGTTGGGATTGGCTTTCAAATCGAGCATATCGGCCTCGAGCAGCACCTTCTCCATGAGATCCTCCACGCCAATTCCCTTCTTGGCGCTTATCTCCTGACACTGGTATTTGCCGCCCCATTCTTCGACGAGAAGGTTCATGTTGGCCAAATCCTCGCGTATCTTGTCGGGATTGGCTCCTGGCTTGTCTATCTTGTTGATGGCAAACACCATAGGCACACCCGCAGCCTGGGCGTGGGCAATAGCCTCCTTAGTGGTAGGCATCACCGAGTCGTCGGCAGCAATGATGATGATGGCGATATCCGTTACCTGTGCACCACGGGCACGCATGGCTGTAAAGGCTTCGTGTCCTGGAGTATCAAGGAATGTCACCTTGCGGCCATTCTTCAGTGTCACACCATACGCACCAATGTGCTGCGTGATACCACCGGCCTCACCGGCAATGACATTGGTATTGCGGATGTGGTCGAGCAATGAAGTCTTACCGTGGTCCACATGACCCATCACGGTAACGATTGGAGCACGCGGCACGAGGTCTGCCTCATCGTCTTCTTCCACGCTCACGGCCTCTTGCACCTCGGCACTCACATATTCGGTGGAGAACCCAAACTCTTCGGCTACCAGATTGATGGTCTCCGCATCGAGACGCTGGTTGATAGACACCATGATGCCTACACCCATGAGGGTGGAAATGACCTGCGTAACGCTGATATCCATCATCGTGGCAAGTTCGCTGACGGTCACAAACTCTGTCAGTTTCAGCGTCTTGCTCTCTCTGCGCTCTGCACGTGCCTCCTGGTCCAGACGTTCCTGGGCAGCCTCGCGCTTCTCCTTGCGGTACTTGGCACCTTTCTTGTTTTGGTTTTGCTTGTTGGTCAGACGTGCCAACGTCTCTTTTACCTGACGTGCTACCGCCTCGTCATCCACCTCCAGCGGTTTCTGGTTGCGTTTGCGGTTCTTGCCACTCTGTTTGCCACCATTGTTGCCGCCGTTGTTACCATTAGCGCCACCATTGTTGTTGTTTTTCTTCTTGCGGTTGCTCTCTGCCTCGGCGTTGATGTCCACACGCTCCTTACCGATACGCTGGCGCTTCTTCTTCTCGCCATTGGCCTGCTGCGATTTTTCCTCACGCTCCTTACGCTTCTCCTCCTTGGTCTTTTTCTTAGGACGAGTACTCTGATTGATGGCGTTGAGGTCTATTTTGCCCAACACATTCACCTTAGGAGCATTGAGAATCTTCTTCTCGCTGTTAAGCTGGTAGATAGAACTGCCCTGCGACGCTGCTTTAGGCTCCTCTTTCGCCTCTGAGACAGGTTCCTCTGCGGGTTCCTCCTTGGCTTTCGGTGCCGGCTGGGCTTTCGGAGTCTCCTCCACTTTGGGAGCTACTACCTCGGGCTTCTTCACCTCTGGTTCCTTGCGCGGCTCTTCCTTGGGAGCCTCAACCTGCGGCTGGGCTACAACCGGAGCTTTTTCCTCCACGGGTTCCGGGCTGACGGCAGCAGCCGGGGCTTCTGTAGCCTTCGGTTGGGGAGCGGCAGACTCAGCAGGCTTCGGTTTCTTGTTGAGGGTGTCCAAGTCTATCTTGCCCAACACCTTATATTTCTGTTGTCCAGACGAGGGCAGCAATCCCTCGGCACTGGTCTCACGCGGCTCGGCAGTGCGTTTCTTCTCCTTAGGCTTTTTCTGGAACAGTTTCTCGGCCTCGGTACGCACCGCAGCATCCTGCTTGAACGCCTCGACCAGTGCCGCATACTGCCGGTCGTTGAGCTTGAAACTCAGTTCGGGCTTCACCTCACCCAGTTCACTCTTCTTCTCAAGGAATTCAACTGCCGTCTGAATTCCTATATTCAACTCCCGTAAAGCTTTATTTAATCTGACACTCATTAATATACCTCTTTCTAAAATATGTCTTGGTTGCTATTATTACTGTTCAAACTCTGCTCGCAGTACGGCCAACAGATGGTCTACGGTCTCCTCTTCAAGGTCGGCCTTCTCAATCAGCATCTCACGCGGCGCGTTGATCACCTGCTTGGCAGTATCCAGACCGATACTCTTGATGGCGTCGATGACCCACTGGTCGACCTCATCCGAGAACTCGTCCAGATAGATATCTTCTTCCTCCTCGCCCTCGGGCACATCGCGGAACACATCGATGGTATATTCGGTAAGCATGGAAGCCAGTTTAATGTTCATACCACCACGGCCGATAGCCAGACTCACCTCCTCGGGCTGCAGATATACCTCTGCCTTGTGCTCCTCCTCGTTCACGGTGATGCTGCTGATGCGAGCCGGACTCAGCGCACGCTGTATATAGAGCTTGATATTGGCTGTCCAGTTGATGACATCGATATTTTCATTACACAGTTCGTGCACGATACCATGCACACGGCTACCTTTCACACCCACACAGGCACCTACCGGGTCGATACGGTCGTCGAAACTTTCCACGGCCACCTTGGCGCGCTCGCCCGGCATGCGGGCTATCTTCTTGATGGCTATCAGACCATCGTTGATTTCCGGCACCTCTGCTTCCAACAGACGCTCCAAGAAGCGGGGACTGGTACGGCTGAGGATAATCTTCGGATTGTTGTTCTCGTTGTCTACCCGCTCGATGACGGCCCTTACGGTCTCACCCTTGCGGTAAACGTCTGCGGGAATCTGCTCCGACTTAGGCAGAATCAGCTCATTGTTCTCGTCATCCACCAGCAGCACCTCGCGCTTCCAGACCTGATAGACCTCGGCGGAAATCACCTGACCCACCTTGTCCTTATATTTATTATAGAGCGAATCGTGCTCCAGTTCCAGTATCTTTGATGCCAGCGTCTGACGCAGTGTAAGGATGGCACGACGACCGAACTTGGCGAAGTTGACACGCTCCGACACCTCCTCGCCCACTTCGTAGTCGGGCTCTATCTTGAGCGCATCCTTAAGACTGATCTCCTTGTTTTCATCCTCCACCTCACCGTCGGCTACTACCGTACGGTTGCGATAGATTTCAAAGTCGCCCTTGTCGGGGTTCACGATGACATCGAAGTTCTCGTCACTGCCATAAATCTTGGCGAGTACATTACGAAAACTCTCTTCCAGCACACTGACCAGTGTGGTGCGGTCGATATTCTTCGTCTCCTTGAACTCTTTAAAGGTGTCAATCATACTGATTGGCTCTTCCGCTGTTTTTCTTGCTGCCATAGCTTTACTTGAAACTTATTAAGTATTTAGTATATTTTACATGATCCATCTCAAAGTCGTGGTCCACCTCCATCAGCTGGGGGCGCTTCTTTCCCTCTACCTTCACTTTCTCGGTAGCTGTCACCACAAAATTGTTGCCGTCAACGCTCTTCAGCACGCCTCTGGTTTTCTTGCCGTCGGCATCCAGCACCTCCACCTCTTCACCAATGAAGTTCAGGTATTGCTGCGGCACCTTAAAGGGCTGTCCAAGACCGGCCGAACCTACCTCCAGCTCATAGTCTTCCTCATCACGGCTCAACCGGTCTTCGATATACCGGCTCAACGCCACGCAGTCCTCTATCCACACACCGTCGGCGTGGTCTATCTCCACCACGATACGGCTATCCTGGCTGATTTCTATGTCGACAAGGAAATAGTCCTTGTCCTGCAACCATTCTTCTACCAGGCTTTTTACGACATTTTTGTCTATCATACAGAATAATATTAAAATAAAATGAGGAGCTTCTCAAAGCCCCTCATTCCACTGAACGCTGCAAAGTTACGCATTATTTTGCATCCGTGCAAGAATTTTGCAACTTTTCTCAATATTTTCATACGGCAAGCGCTCGGATGCAAGCACTCCTACCTTCACCCGCCGATGCTGGTGCGCTTTAATTTGTATGCCTTATTCTTTCGTGCATCAAAGGTGATGATATAATATCCCTCCGAATCAGACTTACATTCATAAGTACATCCACTGACGCGCATTGGTACACGGCAACGGATACGGCACTTGTGGTCCAACGAAGATTTCACTACGGCTGTGGTCGGCAGTTTGTCTTTCCACTCCACATCCACCTCAAAACCGCCGCGTGCACGGATGCCTTTTACTTTGCCCGCAGCCCATACGTCGGGCAGGGCCGGCAACAGGTGTATCTCATCATGATGGCTCTGTATCAGCATCTCGGCCACACCGGCTACTGCACCGAAGTTGCCGTCTATCTGGTAAGGCAGTGCATTCAGCAGATTGGTATAGATACCCCAGTTCTCAGGTTCGCCGTGTACGATACGCATCGCTTTCGCCAACAACGAATGAGCACGGTTGCCATCCAGCAGGCGGGCACGCAAGGCCACCTTCCATGTCAGGCTCCATCCCATTCCCACATCTGCACGGGCTTCCAGACTCTTTCTTACCGCCTCGGCGTATGCCTTATCCTTGAAAACAGAGATGGCATCATCGGGATACAGGGCTATCAGGTGAGACAAATGACGGTGTGTATCTTTCGGGTCATCATCTGCAATCTTCCACTCACGCAACTGCCCCCATGACCCGATGGTCAGTCCCTTGTCCAAAGACATAAACTTCTCACGAACCGAAGCACGGAAATCGGCATCCGAATTCAATAGTTCAGAGGCTTTCATCGTGTTGGCGAACAGGTCGGTAATCACCTGCTGGGCATAAGGCAATCCATCTTCCCAAGGTCCGTGCTCGGGCGACCACTCCTCGGGAGCCACCCACTTGCCATTCTTGTCCTTGACCATACGGTCCATCCAGAATTCTGTGGCAGACTTCATGACGGGATAGGCCACCCTCCTCAGATAATCCATATCCTCGGTATAAAGATACTTCTCCCAGATGTGCATACAGTACCAGGCATTGGCAGGACGGTTCCAGTTCCAGTCTGAATAACCGAAGATATTGTTCTGGGTGCGCATGGTCCAACCTCTGGCACCACACTGTGCCGCCATCTTACGCCACGAGGGCTGCAGTTGCGACTCATTATAGATATAGTTTATCAACGGCCAATGACACTCGGACAAGTTGGTGACCTCTGCTGGCCAATAGTTCATCTGCACATTGATATTGGAGTGTAGGTCACATTCCCATGGTGGGTCGTTTCGGTTGTTCCACAATCCTTGCAGATTCGAGGGCAAATCCAGTCCGTCCCGAGAACAGGATATCATCAAGTAACGTCCGTACTGGAAGTGCAGGATGTCTACCTGTGGATGAAAATGACCGTTCATATAGTCGGTAAACAGTTGGTCGGTAGGCATATCCACGGCGTCATAACCTTCTATCTCCCAAACCATGCGGTCGAACAACTGGCGGTAATCCTGCACATGATTTTTCTTCAGCTGGGCATATCCCTTCTGTATAGCCGACTGCACATCGGCAGCCATCGATGTCCTCCACCGGCCATCCTTGGCAACATATCCGGGCTGCTTGGGGTCATAGTTGGTCGCAGCACCCCATACGATGGTGGCAGCACTGGCATCACGGACCGTGATACAGTCCTTCCCAATAGAAACCTCACCGCCTTCTGCCTGCAGGGTAAGATGAGACGCATAAGACAACAGCGTAAGTTTGCCCGACAGGCAGAGGATATTGCCTTGGACCGTCACCTGCTCCTTGCCGGGATGGACACCTTCCAGACAAACCTTGAAACTCAACTTGTTTTTCTTGTCAGCAGACAGGCGGACGGCCAACACCCTATCCGGAAAACTGGCCAAATATTCCCTACGATACTTCACGCCGTTTTGGCGATAAGACACAGAGGCAATGGCTTGCTGCAGGTCCAGGTCTCTCCGGTAGTCTGCAACTTCACCCGAGGTATCAAACTCTATCCGCACATTCCCAAAATTCTGATAGGCGCCACGCATAGTAGGACTTCCCTCCCAGAATGTCTTGTCGTTAAACTGGATGATATCCTGCTGGACACCTCCCATAATCATGGCTCCGATACGTCCGTTACCTATCGGCAACGCTTCTTTCTCCCAATCCTTTGCAGGGGCATTGTACCACAACGACAGCGGCGTAGCAGCACGCACCACTCCTGTCGCACAGAAAAGGACGAGGCAACACAATAATTGAATCCTTCTAAACATAATAATCATCAATATTTCTTTTTATACATAATGTAATGGTGGTAATAGCAAAATGGCTCCTGCACAACAATCTGCTGCCAAACGCTCAGAAGCCGCACCCAACTTCTCCGCTACAAAGATACACCAAAACTTCGGAACCAACAAAAAAAGTGGTGAAATAAATTCCAAAAGTTCATCCAACTCCACTTTTACACAGATTGCTGCAGCATAATATAACGTGAGTTCGTTGAATTCAAAATAGACTCAGCTGTGTATCTAACGTACGTTGTACATTGATATACCTGAGCTTGTTTGGAATTCGTCGAAATCACGTAAGCTCAAGTTAAACAAGAGAATTTAGGGTGTTATCGTAAACCCTCACTAAGAAAATCAGTTCAATTCCTTTATCATACAAAACTATTTTAGTGGTTGAATAGTGTAAACGTGAGCACTAATCATAGGCGTTTTTTCCCTACTTTCATGCTCACTGACTTCTTACATCACCGTACATATGGTTCTACATACGAGATTATCTATTTAGAGACGTTTCCATTATCCAAGGCACGCAAGATGTTTGCTACTTGAGGCAGCAAGTTGTAATGCATGTCAGTCAGATTACTACGCAAAAATGATGTTGCATGTTTTTTATTCTGCTCTTTCATTTGGGGAATCCAATTGGAAAGTCCATACATCATATATTCTTTCTGTTCATTGGTCAGAAGATCATATTTTTGTTCACACAGATTCAAATACGCCTCTATATCACCAGCTTTATATGAATCTATCAGTTCGAGACAGGAATCATACTTCCCATCTTTGTTCAGTCCAAGTTCGTCAAGATCTTTTTTTGTTTTCTGTACATTATCGTTTTCCAAATTTGACCCCATCATCTGCATCAGCACATTCCTATTATATAGGAACTCAATTTGCTTATTCACCTCGGAACGTATTTCTGCAGGAAAACGGTTACGGTTTTTCGTCATATAAACCGCTTTTGGATCTTCCACATCGTTGGTAAAATCTATATACATAAACTTATTCTCAGGCAATACCCGTTGCACATCAGTTAGCCCGTCAAAATAATCCAGAACCATTGCGTATGCCTCCTTCCTTTTTTGCTCATTTGGTCGAGGAGTTATAAATGCTTGGCCTAATGTGTATTTCGCATAAGCGGCAACCAAGTCTGCAGTACGTTCGCCCGCCTCGTAGCGTTCTTTCATTCGTGAAGGTGTCTTCTCCAAATCCAAACTTTCATTCAGCACACTGAGGAAATTATCTACATTTTGCGCTCCAACAATCTGCTTCATTACTTGTCCATCTGGGGAAAGTACTACAAAAGTAGGATATCCTATCACATGGAAATCTTTTGTCAGTTTGCGACCTATCTCGCTTTCTCCATCAATCTTCATACAAACGAACTTATCGTTCATAAAATTTCCCACCTCCTTCTGCGGAAACACTTCATTAAGCATTTTCTTACAAGGTCCACACCAAGTTGTATAGAAATCCACAAATACAAACTTTTTCTCTGCCTTCGCCGCTTCAAATGCCTGTTCATACGTAATATTACGGAATTTAGTTTGAGAGAAAGCTGTGGCTGCTCCCACAAGCCACAGTACAAAAAGCATTATCTTTTTCATTATCTGGTTAATATTTAATTATCATTAATTTGCACTATTTCTCCAATCCATATTAACTATCTTCACAAGTCCACTCCAGCGGCATTTTGGGTCTGCATTCAAATCTAAAATATTCGGATTGCCACCTAATTCATATCTTTGCAATATACCACCCTCACTCTCGTTATAAGTAGCTACATAAAGACCATTATAGTTCCATGAAGAGTTATAATCAAATTTCACCATCGTAATATCATCCTCTAATGACATTGTATACAAACGTTCGTTACCCGGATTGTAATCGTAGGCGTACAATGTTTTTCCTACTGCATAGAAAAGTAATGTACGGGAAGAAGAAAAAGCAAACATATCCGCTTTATCCATATCTGTCGCCAACGATTTATCCACTGCATAATAACCATATTTACTATTAAAAATTCCCATCATTGAAAAATTGTAGATATGGAAATCCCCTGTACCTTCATCTTTCATTAACGCGAGGGAAGCCTTTCCAGGCGTATTCTCCGAATATATCATCACACGCCCCTCCGGTTGTTTCCATGGGAAAACATCAGTTGCTTTATCGGATAACGGTGAACATGTCAAGTCTGTTATTCGGAAACAGACAAATTGGTTGTGTTCCATGTCATACAAACCTGCTCCACCAAAAAAATTGCTCATATTTCCATATACGCAAGGATATGCTCGAAACGTCTCGTCTGGTGTAGTAGAGAGACGATTCAATGGGTTTGGATATGCTTCTTCTGTGCTCAAGCCGGTTTTGAATACAGACCCATCATCACAGATTACAATACGTGTACTGAATACCCCAGTTCGGGATAAGAAATGCTGTAAAAATCAAGCAAAAAAGTTGGTAG
>JBJEAU010000140.1:0-4982 GCA_051869355.1 Prevotella sp.
TTTAGGTTCAAGCGTGGTTGCACCTTATCTATGTCCTTAGGTCCTCGGAAAACCCCAACCATACGATAAGTAACACCCACGCATTACGCGGGCGTAGGCTTTACTCATTCGTATACGGTTGTCATTTGAATTTCCGAGGTTCAAGGACATTCCGAATAATCAGCTAACGCGATGTTTATAACTATGATTACCCTTACATTGGGCTCTGCAAAGATAAAGAAAAATAATGAGGTACATGCACCTTGGGCGGAAAAAAGATGGAAATGACTATATATTTGCTCATCACACGCATGCGCAATCGATATCCGAAAAGGTGAAAGCTTGAAATAATCATCCACACACCTACGGCAAACGCGAGGGCTAAAGGCCATCTTTACGGGTGCCAAATGCCATGTTTAGGAGGGCTAAAGGCCATCTTTAGGAAAATGAAGGTGATGGATGGCGCAGGGAAGGCTCACCCGATGCGGACATCGGCAATGACCATGGCCCCGACATGGCCGTTGAGACGCTGTACCAATTGGGTGCGCATCATACTGAGGTCTTGACGCAGGGCCGGATTGGCAATCCTGACATAGAGAGTTTGGTTTCTGATAAACTTCTGGGTGGTGTAACGCGCCACCGTGGGACCTGCCACCGTTTCCCATGCATCGATGAGTCGCTTCTGGAGTAGCGGTGTCTCCAGTCCTTGGGCTCGCAGCATCTTCATGAGCACCTCGTCGAGGGTCTGGACGCTTCGCCTAAACATGGTCGGCCTCCTTTCGCTCGGTTATCCGGCCTTCTTCGACGGTAAACAATTTGTAATCGAAGCCGCTATGCTGCAAGATTCGGTCAAGATGGTCGCGATTGGTGTCGGTGATGAATATCTGTCCGAAGCTGTCGCCTGACACCAGACGCACAATCTGCTCTACGCGACGCGCATCGAGCTTGTCGAAAATATCGTCAAGAAGCAACAGGGGAACCGTGGACGAGACTGTGCGCTTGAGAAACTCAAACTGGGCCAGTTTAAGCGCCAACACGAAAGTTTTGGATTGGCCTTGGCTACCCTCGCGCTTCACGGGATAGCCGCCAAGCAGCATCTCAAGGTCATCGCGGTGGATGCCGTGGAGCGAATAGCCCACAGCACGGTCGCGCGCACGGTCGCGTCGGATGACCTCTAACAACGGCCCGCGCTGGCAATGCGACTGATAGGAAAGGCTGACGGTCTCCTTGCACTCGGAGATGACCTGATAGATATGCTGGAAGGTGGGCACGAGTTCGCGTACAAATTCGTCGCGCTTGCGATAGACGGTTTCGCCATGCCGTGCCATCTCCTCTTCCCAGATATCCAGCAGCGCCGGATCTGGCTCCATCTCCATCTTGAGCAGGGCATTGCGCTGCTGCAGCGCCTTGTTGTAGCATATCAGGGCATCGGCATAAGCATGGTCGTACTGGCAGATGACAACATCCATCAGCCGGCGGCGCTCTTCGCTTCCACCCTCGATGAGGATGGTGTCGGAGGGAGAGATAAAGATAAGGGGAATCAGCCCAATGTGCTGTGCCAGCCGTGTATAGGCTTTCTTGTTACGCTTAAACTGCTTTTTCACCCCACGCTTCATACCGCAATAGATATGCTCTTCCTCCCCACAATCATCTGTATAGTGACCTTCGAGGACAAAAAAATCCTGATCATGGGTGATGACCTGCGAATCGATGGCGGTAAAAGCGCTTCTGCAGAAAGAGAGATAGTAGACCGCATCCAGAAAATTGGTTTTCCCCTCGCCGTTGTGGCCGATGAGACAGTTCATCTTGGGCGACAGGTCTAAGGTCGCCTCGCGGATGTTCTTATAGTTGACGATGGATATATGCTTCAGATTCATGCTGTAGTCGGTCTGTAAATCTCGCCTTTGCAAGGCAAAATGCACTGCAAAGTTACGCCTTTTATCAAGAAAAACGAAAAAAGTAGGGCATAAATTTCAGCATCTGAGATAATTTCAGTACTTTTGCAAAGTATATGCGCCACGCGCTGCCTGCGTGCGGCAATATTGGGTATTGACAAAAACAAAAAAAAGAATAATAAAACAATGGCAAACAAAAAAGAGCAGGCACCTGCCAATGAGGTGCTCAACATTTCTGAGGCTTTCGTTACCAAGTACAAGAAGCCCATCGTGATCGCTGTCGTAGCTGTGTTGGTAATCGTTTTGGGTACTTTCAGCTACAAATATTTCATCTCCGGTCCCCGCGAGGACAAAGCCAGCACCGCACTCGGCGCCGGACAGCAGTATTTTAACCAGGAAATGTATGACAAGGCGCTCAATGGCGATGGTGCCACTTACGGTGGTTTCCTGAAGATTGCTTCAGACTACAGCGGTACCGATGCCGGCAACTTGGCCAACCTCTATGCAGGTCTGTGCTACGCCAACATGGACAAATGGACCGAGGCTGTGAAGTATCTGGATCAGTTCTCACCCTCCAATGATGCCATGATCAGCCCTGCTGCCATCGCTGCCTTGGGCAATGCTTATGCACACGTGAACCAGGCCGACAAAGCCATCAGTTGCCTGAAAAAGGCTGCCAGTAAGGCTGATGCCAAGGCTCACGACGGCGTGAACAACAGTCTTTCTCCGGTATTCCTGTTGCAGGCTGGCCAGATTCTCGAAAGCCAGAACAAGACCGCTGAAGCTCTGAAACTCTATCAGGACATCAAGCAGAAGTACGTAAACTCTGCGCTCGTACAGAGCATGGAGATTGACAAGTATATCGAACGCGCTCAGAACAAGTAAATGGCTACCGCACTACACCACCTATCTGAAGAAGACATAGCCAACGTGCCCGATGCAAGCAACATGTGTTTCGGCATCGTAGTGGCTGAGTGGAACAAGGAAATCACCGATGCGCTGCTTAACGGAGCGGTATCGACACTTGAAAACTATGGTGCACTGCCCGAAAACATTCATGTGAAGACGGTGCCCGGAAGTTTTGAACTGGTTTATGGCGCACGACAGATGACCAAAAACGATGGATTCGATGCTGTCATCATTTTGGGAAGTGTCATCAGGGGAGAGACTCCCCACTTCGACTACATCTGTCAGGGCGTAACCTACGGCATTGCACACCTCAACGCCAGCCAGAACATCCCTGTCATCTTCGGATTGCTCACTACAGACGACTTGCAGCAGGCTCAGGAGCGTAGCGGCGGCAAACTCGGCAACAAAGGAAGTGAGTGCGCCATCGATGCCATCAAGATGGCTAAGTTCTAAAAGACACTACACATACACAACGAAGCCCATCAGAGCAAATGTTTGCCTCTGGTGGGCTTCTTGCTTTTACTGCGTCTGTAAAGGGACAAACCTTGCATGAGACAAACCCATTGCCATACAGCACATACAGCGGAGCTGTCGAGCTGTTACTATCGTCTACACCATTATTTTAAAGCAGCACATGTTACGTTAAGGAGTAATAAAATACGATGGAATTAATCCATTATTCATGCCATTTTTGTATCTTTGCATTATCAGTATCAACATCAATTTAAAAACGAAGGATTATGTTAAGCAAAAAAATTGAAGAGGCTATCAACGCCCAAATCAACGCAGAAATGTGGTCAGCCTACCTTTATCTCTCTATGGCTGCCCATTGTCATGCTATCGGCCAGCCGGGTATGGCAAAATGGTTTGAGGTACAGTTCCGTGAAGAGCAAGACCATGCCAAGATTATGTATAACTATGTCATCTCACGTGGTGCCAATGTAACGCTCCGTCCCATCGAGGCCGTTCCTACGACATGGGAGTCGATTCTCGATGTATTTGAGAGCACACTCGCACATGAGCAGAAAGTGACGAGCCTGATCAATAATCTTTTTGCGCTTACCACTGCCGAGAACGACTATGCCACCCAGAGCATGCTCAAATGGTTTATTGACGAGCAAGTAGAGGAAGAGGAAAACGCTCAGACCATCATTGACAACATCAAGATGATTAAGGACAACGGTTACGGCCTCTATATGCTCGACAAAGAGCTTGGGTCACGTACCTATACCACTCCGTCACCATTGGCAGGAAAGGAGTAAATAAACGGACTTTATCATTAAAAGACAAAAAGGTCTGCCAATCATCTTATCGGCAGACCTTTTTGCATGTGTAAAATTTATTTTAAATGGCGTAACACCTTGTTATAGTATTGTTGTGTAGTGCGCACTGAGTAATTGCGTCCTCCATTCCAAGAGCGAATAGCCTGCTCTATATTATTGGTTGGATTATAGTGTGACTGTATAAGCAAGAACATTTCCTTCGATTTGCTGACACTGAACCTATCTGCCAATGTATATCGTTTCTTGCTGTTGCGCATCTTCAAAATCTTATTGCAGTCTTTGACCAAAATTGGGGTGATCTGCATAGCTCCACAAGACTGTCCGCTGATTGCGCGCGGGTTTCCCTCACTTTCTACTTGTATGATGGCTTCCATGATTGGATTCCAGTCCACTCTTTTGTTTACCGATTTTGTATCCTTGGCAGTTATTGCCATAGGTAACATTAATAACACGATTGATAAATAAAATACTCTTCTAAACTTTCTCTCCATATTTACTGATTTTTGGCATCTAAACCCTATAATGAAAAGGTTCGCGGTAATCGGTTCCAACGAGAAAAAAACTAAACCGAACCTGGATGCCAGTTGTTACTCCTTCGGATGATGTTCTCTAAAACAAAAAGAGAAAACATATCCTTTCCTTTTACCGATGCAAAGGTACGAAAAAACAGCAACACCCACAAGCAAAACGCACGCTAAACGACAAGTTTTATCGTTTTCTTGATTTATGTAAAGTCTTCATATACAATCATTTCCACAAAACATCTGTTAAGAAATCAGAATTGCAAAGCCTACTTTACAAAAGTAAGTATATCAAAAAATCTCATAGTGATCAAAAAGAAAAACAGAATCGGCATCAAACAAAAAAAGGTCTCCAGCTGTTTTCACAACTGAAGACCCTGACTTAAAAAATGGCG
>JBJEAU010000141.1:0-16221 GCA_051869355.1 Prevotella sp.
AAATGCCACGTTTAGGTGAGCCAAATGCCACGTTTAGCCTACCTAAACGTGGCGTTTACGGGGAAGAAACAATATGTCGAGGTATATTTACCTAACTCATCAGCAAACCGAAAAACTCAGAAGAAAGATACATAAAATAAAAAATGGCCGGCAGAGCATCAAAATCTCGTGCCGGCCATTGCCTGATGGTATTTCTTTTCAGAACTGTTCCAAGATAGCGATACGCTTGGCCGTATCGGGATGGGTACTGAACAAGGAGTTCATGAAACCCATCACTCCGCTTGCCAAGCTCGAGGGATGAACAATAAACAGCTGCGCCACATCCTCACGTGACACACCTCCCAATCCCGGCTGCGCCGAAATCTTGCGCAGGGCCGACGCCAATGCCAATGGATTGCCACACAATTCGGCACCACCGGCATCGGCCATATACTCGCGCTTACGCGAGATGGCAAAACGGGTAATCATGGTGAAGAAATAAGCTACTGCACAACAAATGAGGCCTACAAAGAGCACCACTATCACCGACAGGCCATTGCCTCTCTCATCATCGCTCCGCCTGTTGCCACCACCCCAAAAGGCCGTGTGATACATCATCTGCACCACCATACTCATAATCGTAGATATAATACCTACAAAGACGATGCTCGTAATAAGCAGGCGTGTATCGTGGTTGCGGATATGGGTAAGCTCGTGGCCTATCACACCGGCCAGTTCGTCATCATCGAGCGCATTCAGTATGCCGGTAGTGACCGTTACCGTATAGCTCCCCTTGTCGATACCACTTGCAAAGGCATTGAGTTGCGGATCGTCCACCACATTGATCTTGGGCATATCCATATTGCATGTCATGCACAGATTCTCCACAATGTTATATACCCGAGGATTCTCCCTGCGCTCCAGAGGCCGTGCGCCTGTGGCAAGCCTCACCATCGAGGCATTGGAGAAGTAGGCAACGAGAAACCACAAGCCCACACCGCCAACCACCCAAGGCACTGCCGACAGGAAATAGGCATTGACCGTGGCCGCATCGAGCTGGTAGACCATCTCGCCGTACTGGTTATAGTAGCCGTTTCCGAAATAGTTGAGCAGGGCAAGAAACACCCACACCGTAGCCAGAATAATGACGGGAAACATGATGAGCAGGATGATGCTCATCATGTTGTTGCGCCTAATCTGGGTCAACATTCCTACATACCGCATGGCCTCAGAACTTGATTTCAGGAGCCTTGTCGAGCACGGCACGCTCGGCCTGCGGAATCTCAAACATAGGCTCTTTCTGGAAGCCGAACATCTTGGCGAAGATATTGGACGGGAAAGACTGTACCGCATTGTTCAACTCACGTGTAGCCGAATTGAAGAAACGGCGCACGGCAGCAAGCTTGTTCTCGATGTCAGCCACTTCCTGCTGCAGTTGCAGGAAATTCTGGTTGGCCTTGAGCTCGGGATAAGCCTCCAGCGACACTTTCAGTCCGGCCAGCGCCCCTGTCAGCGCATTGTCGGCCTGAATCTTCTCATTAATCGTACGCGCGCCCATTGCGGCAGCACGTGCCTCTGTCACCCGTTGAAACACTTCTTTCTCATGCTCGGCATAACCCTTAACCGTACCGACAAGCTGTGGCACCAGGTCGTAGCGCTGCTTGAGCTGCACGTCTATGTTGGCAAATGCGTTTTCACGATTGTTTCTCAATCTCACAAGATTGTTGTACAGGCTGATGGCCCACAACACGAGTAGTACGATAACTACCAGAATGATAATCCATGTCATATTCATACAAGTTTTGTCTTTTTACAGATATTGACTTCAAAGATAAGGCAAAAGTTGCCAAATCGCAACGATTTAACCTTATTTTACTACCCATTAGCCTCACATTTCTCCTCGCAATGCTTGCATGGAAGCGCTTTCGTCGCTATATTTGCATCTGCAAGTATCACCATACAACAGATGTAACATGTTCAATCACAATCGTATCAACCAACTCTTCGGCATCGAGCATCCCATCATCGCGGGCGGTATGGCATGGTGCAGCGGCTGGCGACTGGCTTCTGCCGTGAGCAATGCCGGCGGCTTGGGGCTTATCGGTGCCGGCTCCATGCACCCCGACGTGCTGAGGACACACATCGCCAACTGCAGGGCCGCCACGGACAAGCCCTTCGGCGTGAACCTGCCCCTCATGTATCCAGAAGTGGAAAAAGTCATGAATATCCTTGTCGACGAGCGGGTGCCCATCGTCTTCACCTCCGCCGGAAGCCCAAAGCGGTGGACGGGATGGCTCAAGGAGCACGGCATCATTGTGGTCCATGTAGTGGCATCATCTGTTTTTGCCCGCAAGGCCGAGGATGCAGGAGTGGATGCCATCGTGGCCGAAGGTTTTGAGGCCGGCGGACACAACGGGCGCGAAGAGACCACCACGCTCTGCCTCATCCCCGCCGTACGCCAGGCCACCCAGCTCCCGCTGATTGCCGCCGGAGGCATCGCCACCGCCGAAGCTATCGTGGCCATGCAAGCCTTGGGAGCAGACGGAGTCCAGATTGGCACCCGGTTTGCACTTACTCAGGAGAGTTCGGCCAGCGAAGCTTTTAAGCGTCACTGCCTCAATCTGAAAGAGGGCGACACCCGCCTGTTGCTGAAGAAGCTCTCCCCTACCCGATTGGCTGCCGGAGGATTCCGCACCGCGGTGGAAGAAGCCGAATCGGCCGGTGCCACCGCCGAGCAACTGGCCGCGCTATTAGGGCGAGGTCGCGCCAAGCGGGGCATTTTTGAAGGAGACTTGGACGAAGGAGAACTCGAAATCGGACAGGTGGCCTCGCTCATCGGGCACAAGGGTATCCAAAGTGTGGCTGATGTCATGCAAGAACTGACCGAAGGTTACAAATCAGCCCTCCAGAGGTTAACCGACAAGCGGCGGTAACACTTAAGGCGGCCTGTCAGCATCGCCCCATGCGGGATGTTGCAGAGGCTGGCCGAATCACCACTTCACCGTCACATTCAGTCCATTGGCCGCTACCGCCACATCCACCTGCTTTCGTCTAAAGATGCGGCGTGTCATCAGGTATGAGAGTTCACAGCCAGCCACACCGATGGCTGCTCCTGCCACTACATCGTACCAGTGGTGACGGTCGCGCAGCACCCTGTCTACCGCCGTGAGCGTAGCCACGCCATAGCCTCCCACGCTCAGCCACGGCGACACATGCCCATACTCCTTGTGCAGTGCCGTGGCACCGGCAAAGGCCAGAGCAGCATGTCCGGAGGGGAACGACCGACGGTCGCTATGGTCGGGCCGCCACTCCTTCACCGTATGCTTCAGTCCGCACACCACAGCGGCTGTGAGCACATAACTCATACCGACCCCCACGGCCGTCTCCCCCCAACTTTTACCATTTTCCACACCAGCAGCCTTCATGGTCAGCAATACCGCCATAGGCACATGCTCCAGCACATCATCCACACCGTTGCCATGCTGTTGCTGGCCACAAGCCGGAATGCCGATGCCTGCACACAGCACCAGCATCACCCATCTAAACGAAAAATGGCGCGACAACCCAAGGCTGCCACCTTTTATAATCTTTGTCCACATGTTAAATATATAGTCTTATTGTAGCTTCTTATCGTAGGGTCATGCTACACACAGCACCTTTCCCGAGTAGGCTTAAGTCGGAAAAGGGCTGCCCCCTTTATCGTCAGAGTCCCAGGCAGTACATCATCTCGATGACCGTGGGAGTAAACAGGGCTGTGAGGATGCCATTGAGCGTAAGTCCCAGACTGGCGTATGCCCCCACAAATCCGTCTCTATCCATTGCCGCCGATGTACCCAGCGCATGCGAAGCTGCGCCCATCGACAGGCCAAGCGCCATCGGGTTTCGCACATGCCCAACGGCAAGCATCTTAAATCCGGCCACGGCACCTATCAGTCCCGTAATCACCACGATAGCCGCTGTGAGCGAAGGGATGCCTTCGAGTGCCTGAGTCACCTCCATCGCAATGGGCGTTGTCACCGACTTGCTGGCCAGGGAGACCACCACGACATGGGATGCGCCAAACAGTTTGGCGATGGCCACCACGCTTACGATTCCCACCACGCAGCCTATCATCTGCGACATGAGGATAGGAACCAGTTGCTTGCGGATAGACGAGAGTTGCAGATATAGCGGCACGCCCAGCGCCACCACGGCCGGTTTGAGCCAGAACTCGATGAGCTCCGCACTCTCATGATAGGTATCATAGGGGATATCGAAAAACAGCAGGAAACCGATAATCACAGCAATGGCTATCAGGATGGGGTTAAGCAGCACCCAGCCCACACGCCGCTGAAGCGCCTTGGCCGCAAAAAACACGCCAAAGGTAAGCGCCAGCAAGAAATACTCATTGGTCAGTATCGCCTCCATCACTCTTTCTCCTTATGTTTGCGCAACCTGTCCACCACTTTACGTTCTCCCTTGCTCACCACCTGATGGGTATGTCCCGTCAAAAGCAGCACCAGGATGGTACTCAGCACCGTGGCAGCCACGATAGGCACTATCTCAGCTTTGATCAGGTCGAAATAAAGCATCAGGGCCACACCGGGCGGCACAAAGAAAAACCCCAAATTGGCTATCAGGAAATCGGTGAGTCCTCTCACCCATTCCAACTTGACGATACGCAACTGCAACAGGAGCGTAAGCAGCAGCATACCAATGATACTGGCTGGCAATTTCAGTCCCGTGACCATCACCACGAGTTCACCCAATGCCAGGCATCCGAAAAGTATAAAGCATTGTCTTACCATAGTTCACTTTCCCTATACGGCTCTCGCCAACAGCATGGTGCAAAGATACGAATAATCGCCGACAGCCAAAGCTTTCAACCCCATTTTTTGGCACGCGACCCCCATCTTTATGACACATATCATGTAGCTTCGGGATAGCATATACCTGCTCGCTGCCCCTTACTCACTTCAACCATTCCCCCCTCATGAAACTCACAACCAACCGTATCATAAGCAATTAAGCGCCATCCTTTTGTTAATTATAGAAGATAAAAATCATAAAAATCAGAATTTCATCTTCTATAAAAGATAAAATCGCTATATTTGCAATATATTTAAAGTATAAAAGATATGAATATCATAGCAAGACCACAATATTTAGAGGCTATAGAAAGAAGTTTCGGCAAGGACACCATCATCATCCTTACCGGCCAAAGGCGTATCGGAAAAAGTTATATCTTACGGCTACTCAGGGAGAAGCTGGAAAAAGACCATCACAACAACGTCATTTTCATAGACAAAGAGAAATATGAATTTGACAACATTAAGACGTACAAAGACCTGAACGATCACATAGACCGTCATCGGAAAGGCAACCAACACAACTATATCCTCGTTGACGAAATCCAAGACATCAAGGAGTTTGAGCGAAGCGTTCGTAACTATCGGGAAGAGCCTGATGTAGAAATCATCATCACTGGAAGCAATTCTAAGATGCTTAGCAGCGATTTAAGCACTATCATCGGCGGGCGATATAAAGAAATACACATCCATGCGCTTGGCTATGACGAATTCCTGAAATTCCATCAACTGCCCGATAGCGACGACTCATTAGCAAAATACATACAATATGGCGGGTTACCCGGATTGGCCAAAATCGGCCTTGACGAGCAGGATGCACGCGAATACCAAAAGGATGTCTACCACTCTGTCTTGCTAAAGGATGTGGTGATGCGCAACCAAATACGGAATGTACCATTCCTTGAGAATCTTGTGCGATTTCTTGCCGACAATACTGGTAAGATGATTTCTGCCAACAGCGTTGCCAAATACATGAAATCACAAGGAGAAAACATCACTTCAACCGCCATCATCAACTATATCACGCTGCTATGCGAGGCGTATATCATCCAGAAAGTCAACAGATATGATATACACGGTAAAAGATTGTTTGAAAGCAGCGACAAGTATTATTTCGAGGATTCCGGTCTGAGAAACTCACTGACAGGAGGCACACGCGAAGGGGATATAGAAAAGGTTATTGAGAATATCATCTGCAACCATCTCAAACGGATGGGATATTCCGTCACGGTCGGCCAACTGCAGGCAGGAGAAATTGACTTCGTTTGCGAGAAGCCCGGAAACCAAAGGGCATACGTACAGGCTTCGTATATCATTGCCGATGAGGCCACAAGAACAAGAGAATTTGGCAATCTACGCGCCATCAAGGACAACTATCCTAAATATGTCATTTCCATGACCCCACTTGTCACACGCGCAGATTCAGACGGCATCATTCATCTACATCTCAGACGATTCTTGCTTCATGGGTTGGAGTAACAAAGGATTATCGCACGTATGCCATGCGAACTTTCGGCCTGTAGATAAAAGAAGCCCTGTATCATCTGGTCGCTCTTGTCTGTCATCATGCGCTCAAGCATAATTACCTTTACGGAGCTAAACATGGCATTTAGGACTCGTAAATGCCATGTTTAGCTCCGTAAAGGTGGCGTTTAGGATTTGGAAAGGTGGTAGCGACCGCGTGCGCTGCTATTTGATGACGGTGGCGCGGATGATACGCACGTCCTGCAGCGGGCGGTCTCGCTTGTCGGTCTCCACGGTCTGTATGCGGTCCACCACATCCATGCCCTCGAGCACTTCGCCGAAGACGGTGTACTGACCATCCAGATGAGGCGTGCCGCCATGATCCTTGTACCATTGTCGCACTTCGGGCGGCAGCGTCACCTTACCATCCGTGGCCTTGGTGATACGTTCCTGAACCTTGTCCAGTCCTTCGTCGGTGTACCGGCGGCCATAGACAATATAAAAGTGGGCGGGAGACGACTCGCGGTTCGGATTGACATCATCGGGCTCCCTGGCAGCGGCCACCACACCCCGCTTATGGTAGTAGCGGGGGAAGAGTATCTCGGGCTGGAGAGTATAGGGAGGAGAGAACTCGCCCACCGAGTCGCCGGGAAGCGCATGGCGGGTGGTGGAATCGCCCGTCTGTATCATAAACCGATTGATTACGCGATGGAAGAGGATGCCATCGTAGTAACCTTCCTTGACCATCTTGATGAAATTGTCGCGATGCACAGGCGTCTCATTGAAGAGCGCCATGCGTATGTTGCCCATATTGGTCTCTACCAGCACCTCATGGCGCAACGTATCGGTCTGCGCCATGCCCGGGAGGGGCAACATCAGCATCCACAAGAGATAACAGAATGTCTTCATTGGTCTATTTCTTTTCATCTGTCTGATTCTATCCGCTTGGGATAGGCTTCCTAATCAATATGCCTCGCCGCTCTCTATCTCATCGTGCGTAAGCTTGCGCTTGTCAATGGCACGCCAGGCGTAGACGATGTAAGCCAACACAAAGGGAACGAGCAACGACACCACACTCATGGTGCGCAGCGTGAACTCACTGCTGCAACTATTGGCGATGGTAAGACTGCTCTGGAGATCGGCGGTGGAAGGATAGTATGCGGTATGGTTCCATCCGGCACAGAGCAAGAGCGACAGCACAACGAGCACCACACCCACGCCGGCAGGCCAGATACCATACACGAAGCCTTGGGCAAAGACAGTCTTGCCAATACCGAAAAGCAGCAATACCACGCCCACCAGCAGCAGTACGACGAGGTACCACTGGTCGAGGAAATTGTGCAGATACTTCAGCGGTTCCATCACGATGACGCCGGTGGCAGGGTCGTAGGCATAGCCATCCTTGACCAACAGATAGACGAAGAAGGTGAGGAACAGCACGAGGAAAATCACCGTCTCTATCCGCAGGAGGCGACGGGCACGGAGACGGATGTCGGTATCGTCCACATTATTAATAATATAGAGCACACCGAGGATGCGCGCCAGCACGAAGACAGCTGCGCCGAAGATGAGATTCCACGGATTGAGCAGCGCGTCGAGGCCACACGAGGCGTTGGCCCATCGGCTGATGACGGGTTGCAGGCTGTCGAGCAGGCTGGTATGGTCTATCAAGAAGTTGGAACCTGTGAAGAAAGTGGCTACGGCACCGCCCAAGAGCAGCGGACCTACCACACCGTTGATGACCAGGCACACCTGGAAGACCTTGGGTCCCAAGAAGTTGCCCAACTTGTTCTGAAACTCGTAGCTCACTGCCTGTGCCACAAACGAGAAGAGGATAATCATCCACAACCAGTAGGCTCCGCCGAAACTGGTACTGTAAAACAAGGGGAAAGAAGCGAAGAATGCTCCACCAAAGGTAACGAGGGTGGTGAAAGTAAATTCCCACTTACGTCCTGTGGAATTGATGAGCAACCTGCGCTCGTCGGCTGTGCGTCCCAAGCAGAAGATGGCTGAGTTGGCGCCCTGCACAAACATCAGAAAGACCAACAAGGCTCCAAGCAGCGATACAAGGAACCACCAATATTGCTGAAAAAATGTATATGTCATGACTCGAATCATTTAAAGAGTGACTACTTTTCTATCGTTTGTCCGGCCTCTGCCACGGGGTGGTCTGGGCCTCGCTTGATCTGTTTGAGCAAGATGCTCACCTCTACAGCCAACATGGCTGTGAAGAGAACGAGGAAGATGAAGAAGGTGAGCGCCACGCTGCCGGCACGGATATCGGAGATGGCCGCATTGACCGGCAACATGTCTTGGATGGTCCACGGCTGGCGTCCCATCTCTGCCACAATCCATCCCGACTCACTGCCTATGTAGCCCAGAGGCACAAGGATGATGGCTGCCACCAAGAACCAGCGATAGCGGGCGATGTCCTTGCGGTAGACCAGGAACAGGGCCACGGCAAAGAAGAGGATGAAGAGGCATCCCAAACCCACCATGACACGGAAAGCATAGAAACACAGGGGGATGCTCGGCACCAGTTCGGCGGTATCTTTGATATATCCGTAGCCGAAGTAAGGCATATTCTCTGCCACGATGGCCTTATTGGTCTCCACCAGCGCCCGCAGGCTATCACTCTCTGCCGTCGCAGGGTCTTTCTTCAAGGCCCTGTATTGCGCCAAAGCCTCGATGGCCTTCTTGCCACGGGCCATCTTCTCCTCAGCAGACAGTTCGCGCGTGCCATCGGGTGCCACATAGCCGTCTAACAGGTCGTTTACGCCCGGTACATAGCCATGCAGGTCGCGTGTGGCCAATATAGAGAGCGCATTGGGGATGCCGATGCGCAGAGGCGGCTCCTTCTCGGCGCGGTAATCGGGCTGTCCAAACGGGTTCACCCATGCAATGGCCGTCAGACTCTGGTCGGTTCCACCCTGATAGAGCGCCTCCATCGCGGCCAGTTTCATCGGCTGCACCTTGGCTACCATGTAGGCCGAGTTGTCTCCCGTCATGGCTGCCATGAGCGAGGCAAACAGTCCCACGATAGACCCTATCTTGATGCTCTCAATGGCCAGTTTGCGCTCGCGGTTCTTGAGCAGATAGTAGCTGCTTACCGCCACGGTGAAGACCGCACCGATGATCCAAGCCGAGGTGACGGTATGGAAAAACTTGTCGATGGCATAGGGTGACAACGCCACGTCGACAAACGACACCATCTCGTTGCGCATGGTGTCGGGGTTGAACGTACAGCCTACCGGATACTGCATCCACGAGTTAGCGACCAAAATCCACCATGCCGAGATAGTGGCTCCCAGTCCGGTAAGCCATGTGGATGCCAGATGGAAACCTGGCGAAACCTTCTTCCAACCGAAGAACATCACGGCCACGAAGGTAGACTCCATGAAGAAGGCCACGATTCCCTCGATGGCAAGCGGTGCTCCGAAGATGTCGCCGACAAACCAGGAGTAGTTGCTCCAGTTGGTTCCGAACTCAAACTCAAGGATGATACCCGTGGCAACACCCATGGCAAAATTGACACCGAACAACCGCTGCCAGAAGCGGGCTGCATCCTTCCAGAATCGTTTACGGGTACGATAATAACAAGTCTCTACAATTCCCATGACCACGGCCAGTCCCAAGGTCAGGGGAACAAACAGCCAGTGATAGATGGCCGTGAGGGCAAACTGTGCCCTCGACCAGTCGACCGTCGCGGCTGAAATGTCTAATAAAAGATGATTGAACATAATGATGTATAGATTATTTAGTGGATTCTATTTACCAGTTCGGTAGCCACATAGTCGTCTTCCTGCCCCGCTTCGGCATGCGTGCGGAGAAAATTGGGAAAGAAAAAGACCTTGAGGATCGCAAACAGCACAAATAGTTTGACAAGGATGACCGCCCATAGCACTTTGCCCAACGTCATCCGCCGGAACCCGTCATAATACAGGTCGTAGACGCGATACAAGACACCTCGCTTGTCCATAGTAAAATCGACTATTTATGATGTCTGCAAATATACATAAATTATTTTAATGTTGTTCTAAATTTCCGCAAAATTGCTAATTTTTCATATAATAAAGATTTTATAAGGCGATTTCTTTTATCAATTAAGATAAAAAATATACTTTTGCAAGACAATTTAGAATATCAACACAGACCCTTTAGGATATGAAAAAGAAGATTCTGATTCCTCTGATTGTTATCGGCGTGCTGCTCATCGGTAGCGTCGTGTATCTGGCCATGAGCCTCAACAAGCAAAAACAGGCCAACCAAGCCATGCAGGAACTGGCGGAGATAGACAAGAAAGAGATGGAAAACGAGTATAGGCAGTTTTCTGACCAATATAGTGAGATGATGACCAAGATCAACAACGATTCTATCGTCGCCCAACTCACTGCCGAGCAAGAAAAGACCCAGCGTCTGCTCAAAGAACTGCAAGAAACGAAGAGTTCGGATGCCAGGGAGATAGCCCGTCTCAAGAAGGAACTGGCCACGGTCAGGGCCGTATTGAGAAGCTACGTGCTGGAAATAGACTCCCTGAACCGCCTCAACCAGAATCTGGTGGAGGAAAACACCCGTGTGAAAGGCCAATACGAAGAGGCCACCCGCCAGATACAGGGCCTGAATTCGGAAAAAGCCTCGCTCTCCGAAAAGGTGGCCATCGCTGCCCAACTCGATGCCATCGGCATCACCGTAACTGCCAAAGACAAGCGTGGGCATGCAACCAAGAAAATTAAGAAGTGCAAGAGTATACAGGTAGACTTCAGCCTGGCTAAGAACGTAACGGCCGCCAGCGGCATGAAGACGGTCTACGTGCGCATCGTCACGCCTACGGGCGGACTACTCGGCAACGCCGGCAACTTCAACTACGAGAACAAGAGCCTGCAGGCTTCGATGAAGAAGACCGTGGAATACGGTGGACAAGAGACTCCGGTGACTATGTACTGGAACGTGACACAGGCACTGGTTGAGGGTACTTACACCGTCAGCATCTTTGCCGACGGCAATATGATCGGGTCTAAGAGCTACACCATAGATTAAGGGGCATGAAGGTATATCTCACTCTCTTCCTACTCACCGTCGTCTTCTCGCCTGCCGGGGCGCAGCAGATGCTGACGCTCGACAGTTGTCGGGCCTTGGCTTTGCGCAACAACAAGCAGCTGAACATCTCCAAACTCAAGCAGAAGATGGCCACAAACGTGCAAAAGGCAGCACGTACCAAGTACTTGCCTAAGCTCGATGTGGCAGGAGGCTACACCTACACCAGCAAGGAAATCTCCCTGCTCAGCGATGGCCAGATTTCCGCCATCAACAGCCTTGGTTCCACCGCTGTGGCCGGCATGGGCGGACAGATGGGCAACATCCTGACGGGCATGGTGCAGCAAGGAATCATCTCAGCTGAGATGGCACAGCAACTGGGAGGCGTCATCGGACAAATAAGCCCGCTGATTTCGCAAGCCGGAGACCAAGTGGGAAATGCCATCACCGATGCTTTCAAGACAGACACCAAGAATGTGTGGACCGGTGCCGCGATGGTGCGCCAGCCTGTCTACATGGGCGGTGCCATTCAGGCTGCCAACAAGATGGCAGACATCAGCAAGCAGATGGCGGCCAACGAAGTGGACCTGAAGACGCAGTCCACCTTATACGATATCGACCAAGCTTACTGGCTGGTGGTGTCGCTGAGACAGAAAGAGTCGCTCTCGCGCAGCTATCGGGAACTGGTAGGCCGGCTGAGCGACGATGTCCACAAGATGATCAAGCAGGGTGTGGCCACCAAAGCCGACGGTCTGAGGGTGGATGTCAAGGTAAACGAGGCCGATATGCAGCTTACCCAGGTAGAAGACGGTCTGGCATTGGCACGCATGATGCTTTGCCAGTTATGCGGACTGCCGATGGACAGCCAGATTACCTTGGCCGACGAGCGCAAGGAAAGTCTTACGCCCGACTTGACGGTAGAAACCTACACTCACGACACCACCTACGTGAAGAGGCCTGAAGTACAGATTCTCGAAAACACCATCGACATGAGCCGTCAGGCCACTCGGCTGGTGCGTTCGGAATATCTGCCCCACATCGCCATAACCGGAGGCTATCTGGTCTCCAACCCCAATGTCTTCAATGGCTTCCAGCGCAACTTCTCCGGCGTGTGGAGCATCGGCGTGATGGTGCAGATTCCCGTATGGAACTGGTTTGAGGGCACCTACAAGGTGAGGGCATCCAAGATCGCTACCAATATGGCAAGCATGGAACTGACGGATGTGAAAGAGAAGATAAATCTGCAAGTCACCCAAAGCCAATACAAACTGAAAGAGGCCTTCAAACGATATAAGATGGCCAAACAAAACATGAAGAGTGCCGAGGAAAACCTCCGCTGTGCCACTGTTGGTTTCAGGGAGGGTGTGATGGAACTGTCAGATGTCATGGCGGCACAGACAGCTTGGCAGATGGCACTGAGCCAGAAGATCGACGCGGAAGTGGCAGTCAACATTTCGCGCGTAAACGTAAAGAAAGCGTTAGGTATTTTAAACTAAGAAGAACATGTCAGCAAAGAAACAGCATAACAACATACTCCTTGCCGTGATGGGATTCACGGTAGTGGTCATCATTGTTGCCTTGATAGGATTCCTCACGCTGGGTAAGGACACAGAGACTATCCAGGGAGAAGTAGAGGTAGCCGAATATCGCGTGTCGAGTAAACTCCCCGGCCGCATTGTCGAGTTGAGGGTGAAAGAAGGCGACTTCGTACACAAGGGCGACACACTTGCCATCCTCGAGGTTCCCGAGGTCGACGCACAGAAGAGAGTGGCCGAAGCCACAGGCGAAGCTACACAAGCCCTGCAGGACCTTACCGATGCCGGGGCACGCAAAGAGCAAGTACAAGCTGCCTACCAGCTCTATCAACAGGCCCAAGCCGCCTGCGACATTGCCCAAAAGACATACAATCGTATGCAGAACCTCTACAACGAGGGGGTTATCAGCGGCCAGAAGCGCGACGAGGCTTTTGCCGCCTACAAAGCCACAGAGGCTCAGGTAAAAGCAGCCCAGAGCCAGTATCAGATGGCCAAGAACGGAGCACGCGAACAGGAGAAACGCATAGCCCGCAAGAATGCCCAAGCGGCAGAAAGCGCGGTGGACGTGGTGAAATCGCTTCTTCGTGAGACTATCCAGACAGCCCAAGTAGAGGGTGAGGTGAGCGAAGTGTATCCCCGCGTAGGCGAACTGGTAGGCATGGGCTCGCCCATCATGAGCATCTCGCAGATGGACGACCTGTGGGGCACCTTTAATGTGCGCGAAGACCAGCTCAACGGGATGAAAGTTGGTGACACATTCACGGCATACTGCCCGGCATTCAAGAAAGACATCCAACTGAAAGTTTTCTATATCAAGGACCAAGGCAGCTATGCCGTTTGGAAGGCTACCAAAGCCAACGGCCAATACGACTTCAAGACCTTCGAGGTCAAGGCGCGCCCTACCAAGCAGTTCGATGGCCTACGCCCGGGCATGACGCTCATCCGTAAAGACCAGCCATAGACGCGGCTGCATCCCACCTATCGACATGTTGAGACAAATCTACGACATAGCGTTGCGCGAATGTGCGATCTTACGGTCGCACCCCATCTATCTGCTTTGTATGGTGGTGTTTCCCGTCTTTATCACCCTGCTTTTCACCTCGCTCATGGCCGAAGGGCAACCCACCAATATGCCTATCGGTGTGGTAGACCAAGACAACACCTCTACCTCACGCGCCTTAATCAGGCAGCTCGATGCTTTCCAGAACTCGCATGTCGCCGCCCGATATGCCACCATGGCCGAGGCACGCAAGGGCATCCAGCAAAACGAGATTTATGCTTTTATCCTGATACCGAAAGGAACCACCAGCGACTTGAAGTCTTCGAGACAGCCCAAGATTTCCTTTTATTACAGTAGCGTCACCTTGTTGGCAGGCTCCACCCTGTTCAAGGATCTCAAGACCGCCTGCACCCTCGCTTCGGCCAACGCCGGTGCGGCCAAATTATCAGCCTTGGGAAAGACGGAGCGCGAGATACAGACTTTTTTGCAGCCTATCGTGGTGAATCTGCACATGATTGGCAATCCGCAGGCCGACTACAATGTCTATCTTTCCACCATCATGGTGCCGGGACTGCTCTTGCTCTTCATCTTCCTGCTCACCCCATACGCCATCGGTACTGAGATCAAGTTCGGGCGCTCCAAGGAGTGGCTGGCCATGGCCGGGGGCGACATTAAGAAAGCCCTGGTGGGCAAACTCCTGCCCCACACGCTGGTCTTCCTGTCCATTTTTTTTGCCTACGAACTGTATGTGTACCATGCCCTTGGCTTCCCCCACCCCGGTGGTATTGTCCCCATTCTTCTGATTGGTCTTCTGGCCGTTCTCGCCAGCCAAGGATTCGGTATCTTCATCTTCGGTATCATGCCTTCGCTGCGTATGGCCATGTGCGTATGTTCCCTGTGGGCGGTACTCAGTTTCTCGGTCTGCGGAGCCACCTACCCCGTCTTTGCGATGGACTCGATGATAGAGGCAATGGCCCAGCTTTTCCCGCTGCGCCACTACTATATGGTGTACCAGACCAGCATCTTCGGCGGCTATCCGCTGTCCGACTGCTACCTCAACCTCGCGGCGCTCGTCTTGTTTGCCGCCTTGCCCATTCTGGTGCTGCGCCCACTCAAGCGTGCCATGCTCCAATATGTTTATCTACCGTAAGTTATGGAAAAGAGAAGACCATCATACCACGCCCTGCAGGGGCTTAAGGATGCCTGCGATGTATGGGTAGACGAGATGCGCACCATCTTCAAAGACGAGGGAGTGATTCTCTTCTTCTTCCTTGTCCCCTTGTTATATCCACTGCTTTACTCTTGGATTTACAACAACGAGGTGGTGCGCGAAGTTCCCGTGGCCATCGTCGACCTCTCGCACAGCCATGAGAGCCGCGAGTTTATCCGCCTCTTCGACAGCAGTCCCGACACACGCGCCGTTTACCACTGCCAGCATCTGAGCGAAGCCCAGCGCTTGGTGGGCAAGCACCAAGTCAATGGTGTGCTTTACTTTCCGCCCGACTTTGCAGTACGTCTGAACCGTGGAGAGCAAGCACAGGTGGGCGTATATTGCGATATGAGCTTGATGCTCACCTACAAGGCCATCTTCCAGACAGCCCAGGCCGTGGCACTCGACCTCAACGCCCGCATACAGGTGGCACAGGCAGGAGCCGTGACCGAGCGCGACGGCGAGATTGCCACCCACCCAATAGCATGTGACGAGATACCGCTCTTCAATGCCACTGGCGGCTATGGCAATGCCATCCTGCCCGGCGTATTGGTACTCATCCTGCAACAGACCCTCTTCCTTGGCATCGGCCTGCTGGCCGGAACCGCCCATGAGCGACGTGGCTATGCGCCGCTGCTGGCCATTGCCCGGCGCCGGGGAGGAATCCTCCGCATCGTAGCCGGCAAATCGGCATGCTACTTCATGATCTACGCTGCCATTGCAGCCTACATCACGCTCTGCGTTCCCCGATTCTTCCACTTTACCAGCCTCTCCACGGCAGGTCCGTTGCTGTATCTGCTCATCCCATACCTGCTGGCATGCGTCTTCTTGGGACTTACCCTGTCGTATATCGTACGCCATCGCGAAGACATCATCCTCATGGTCGTCTTCACGTCCGTCCCCCTGCTCTTCCTCTCGGGCATCAGTTGGCCACTCAGCAACTTCCCAGTTTTCTGGCAGTACTTTGCCATGCTGTTTCCCTCTACCTACGGCATCAGAGGATTCCTGCAAGTCAACTCGATGGGTGCCACCATCGCCGACCTGCAGCCTGTATGTACCGCATTGTGGATTCAGGTGGCCGTATATCTGGCCACGGCTCTTCTGGTTTTCCGATTAGAGATGAAACGGACAGCCAAAACGGAAGAAAAGTAA
>JBJEAU010000141.1:16321-26810 GCA_051869355.1 Prevotella sp.
ACATACCGCTGAGCTAAATGCGGCATTTAGCCATCGTAAACGCCACCTTTAGCGCGCTAAAGGTGGCGTTTACGATTTCAAAGGGGGTGCCTATCCCTTTGAAGTGGACACGATACGAGTCTTGGGCAATTCCTTGTTGCGACGGTTGGTTACCGTCACCACAGCCTGCGCCAACGTGAGAAAAGCCTGGGCCATCACCGTATCGGTATGGAGTACGGCGGGCGTACCGGCATCGCCACTCTCGCACACGCTCTGCACGATAGGCAACTGCGCCAGCAACGGACAACCCATCTCTTCGGCCAGTTGCTTACAGCCTTCCTTGCCAAAGAGGTAGTAACGGTTTTCGGGAAGTTCGGCAGGGGTAAACCAAGCCATATTTTCCACCAGTCCCAAGATAGGCACGTTCACCTTCTCGTTCCGATACATATCGATACCCTTGCGGGCATCGGCCAGCGCCACCTTCTGAGGCGTGGACACAATCACCGCCCCCGTGATGCCAAGCGTCTGGAGCAGGGTAAGATGGATGTCCGACGTGCCCGGCGGCGTATCGAGGATGAAGTAGTCGAGTTCTCCCCAGTCTGCATCAGCGATGAGTTGCTTGAGCGCCGATGTAGCCATGCCCCCACGCCACAAGGTGGCCGTATCGGGATTGACAAAGAATCCGATCGACAGCAGTTTTACACCATATTTTTCCACGGGCTCTATCAGTTGCCGTCCATCTTTCTCTACTGCGTACGGACGCACGTCTTCCACGCCAAACATCTTAGGCATGGAGGGACCGAAGATGTCGGTATCGAGCAGGCCTACCTTGTAGCCGAGCATGGCCAAGGCGATGGCCAGGTTGGCCGAAACCGTAGACTTGCCCACGCCACCCTTGCCTGAACTCACGGCAATGATGTTTTTGACCTGCGGCAGCAGTTTTTCCACCGCCGGACGCGGCGCAGAGCGAAATTCGGTATGTATCTCCACCTCCACGTCCTTACTCACGTGGTAGTGAATGGCGGCCTCGGCGGCCTTGAGGGTTGACTTGAGGAAAGGGTCGGTCTCTCTGGGGAAGACGAGGGTGAAGCTCACCTTCATCCCGTCTATCCGCACATCGTCGGCCAGCATCTCGCTCTCTATCAGGTTCTTTTTCGTGCCTGCATAGGTCACCGTGGCCAGTGCGTCTGTAATGAGTTTGGGATACAATGTCATCATATTCTGTCTGTTAAGACTACAAAAGTAAGCAAAAAAAACGATGGCAGGCCATACGTTTTGTTTTATTTTGCCGAAAAATGTATTTTTAATATTTTTCACGGCATGGTCAGACGATTAATCAAAGGTAAGTTTCGCCCAATGGATTTTTTCCTGTAACTTTGCATACATGAAATACAGACATTTATTCGCGCTGCTCATGCTGGCCTGCACCCTTTCTGCCACCGGCAAGGACGTGGTATGGTACAGCGGCAAGGGCAGCGTAGGCTATATGTACAGCGGCAAGAAGTCGGCTGTGGTAGAAATGGCACTCCATCTGTTTGCCGAAGACATGCAGTTGCTCACAGGGCGACGGGCAGAGGCACGTATGGGGGCACCGATCGAGATTTACGAGCTCGACAAGCTCAAGGACAAGGATTTCCGCAAGCTCCAGAAGCGCAAGCTCCCCATCGATCAGGTCATTGCCAAGCCCGATGCCTTCTCCATCAGTATCGATGGAGGGCAAATCGTGGTACTGGGAAGCAATGCGCACGGAACGGCCTACGGCATATTGGAGCTCTCGCGGTTGGCCGGCGTGTCGCCGTGGGTGTGGTGGGGCGACGTACACCCTACCCGCAAGCACTATCTGGCACTGGCCGAAGACTTCCTGACCATCCAGTGGCCCTCTGTGGCGCGCCGTGCCATCCTGGTGACGGGCAAGCAGTTTGACCGTCGCCACACCGAGGAACTGCTGCTCCGCCTCAGGGGCAACGAGCTCCTGCACGAAGCGCCCCACGGCACAGGGGTGAAGTGCTTGCAGCTCCCCGACCAGTGGATTCCGTCCACCCAGCCGGGACGGGTGTTTGCAGAGATGGCCTCGGCCTACCGCCAAGGAGCCGCGCAGATATGGGCTGCCGTGGTGGCCAATCCCAAGGTGTCGGCTTATCCGCTGTCACTCATGATGGATATGGCGTGGAACATCAACTATGTCACGGCCTCCAACCTGTATGACCACTACAGGGAATGGCTCTGCCAGCAGATAGGCGACGTGACCGGCAACAAACTGCTCCCCGTGATGACCGAGTATTACCATCTCATCGGCATCCGCAAGCCCGAAGAGATGAATGTGGAGTTTGTGGCCGACGCATTCGGCAACGAACTGGAACGATACATATCCAATTACGAGGATTTGGTGCAGGCCATCGAGCCCATCACACCCTTAGTGGCACCAGAGCGTGCCGATGCCTACTTCGCCGCCGTGCAATATCCCCTGCAGGCGGCCAAACTGATGGCTATCAAGCAACTGCAGGCGCAGGAGGCACGCCACATCGGCCGCCCACAGTCGTTTGCCCGAGACGAGGAGGCACTATCATCGGCCGTGAAGAGTTGGAATGCCTATCTCCAGCTCAACCATCTTAACAGCCAATGGGACAAGATGTCCGGCGGCAAGTGGGAACACACGCTGGCCATTGCCGACAATGCGCTGATTACCGGAGAGCCTAAGTTTCCGGGCAAGCTCCCCAAGGAAGCACTCACCACCTACGCCCAGCCGGAGCCGGTGGATTTCAATTTTGACACGGGCAACACCGTCACCCGCAATGCCTGCCAGTACCGCAAGGCTTCCGATGGCGTGACGGCCATCCCCATGCTCGGGCACAGTATGCGCGCTGTGTACGTGCCGGAGGGTGGATGGCTCTCGTACTCGTTTTACTCAGAACTGCAAGGCGAGGCCGTCATCCGCATCGCCGCCATTCCCATGCAGCGCATAGACGGCGGCGAGGTCAGTTTCCAAGTCACGATAGACGACGGGGAGCCACAGACCTTTACGGCCAACAGTCCCACCCCGTCTGCGCAGTGGCAGACAGACATGCAGCGGGGACAGACCGTCAAGGAGATAGCCGTCCGTCTGACGCGCAACAGCCACAACATCGAAATCAAGGCATTGGGCTCGCCTGTCATCATCGACCAGGTGATGGTCGACTACGACCCTATCCGCCCGTTTTACATCTTCCCGGTATCACCTTCATTACCATAACGAGTTATGAGACAAATACTTATCTTCTGCATCGCCCTCTTGGGAGCGATAGCGGGCAAGGCACAGACGCCCTTTGCCCTGGGTGCCGACATCAGTGGCACCACCGAATTGGAAGCGCGTGGCGTACGGCTCTACAATCGCGACGGTGCCATACGCGAAAACACCGCACTGATGAAAGAGTGCGGCCTCAACGCCATCCGCTTGCGCGTCTGGGTAAATCCACGAGGCGGCTTTTGCGGCAAGGAAGACGTGCTGGAAATGGCCAAGCGCGCCAAGTACTACGGCATGGACCTGATGATCGATTTCCATTACAGCGACTGGTGGGCCGACCCGGGCAAGCAGCATATCCCTGCGGCATGGCAGTACATGAGTTATGGCGAGATGCAGCACTGGTTGGCCGCACACACCACCGATGTGCTTACCTTGCTCAAAGACCATGGTATCGACGTGAAATGGATTCAGATAGGAAACGAGACCACACATGGTTTCCTGTGGCCGATGGGGCGTGCCGAGGACAACATGGAGCAGTATGCTGGACTGACCGAGGCTGGCTACAAGGCGGCCAAAGCGGTCTACCCCAAGGCACAGTGCATCGTACACCTCGACGGTGGCTGCGACCAGCAGCGGTACGACTTCATCTTCGACGGGCTCCGTAAGTACGGTGCCCACTGGGACATGATCGGCCTGAGCGTCTATCCCTATTGGGACATGGAGGCCAAGCTCACAAAGAGCGAAGACGAAACGTTGGAGAAAGTGATGGCCAACATCCGCCATCTGCATGAGAAATATGGGTCGGAAACCATGATTGTAGAGACGGGCGTGGATGTGCGCAAGCCCAAGCAGGGGAAAGCTTTCCTGCAACGGCTGATACGCCAGGCACAGGCAGAGCCCCATTGCCACGGCGTATTCTATTGGGCACCCGAACTGGAAGACGGTGCCTACTGGTTAGGGGCGTTCAGCAACCGCCGCCCCACGGAGATTATGGATGCCTTTAGCGTCCCACTTCCTTAGGGCTGCGCTTGGTACGGTGGTAGCTGCGGTACTCGTCGAGCGGAATGTCTACCTCGGGTTCCACCAGCTCGCCCTGCTGCGGAAGCCGGAACTTCAGATACTTGATATTGAGTCCCCTCTCTATCCACATACTCTCATAGTAAGTCTGGATGGAGAGGATTTTTTTGTCGCCTACACCTTCTGTATGATACAGGTCATCGGTGCGCACGATGAGCGGCAGGCGGTTGACATCCACCACGTACGAAGTGTAGGTGTAAAGAAAGAGCGAGTCGGTCTTCAGATGCACCACTCCCCCATCGGTCAAGAACTGCCGATAGAGGTTCAGGAACCGTGTTCCCGTAAGGCGCTTGCGGGCATTTTTCATCTGGGGGTCGGAGAAAGTGAGCCATATCTCTTGCACCTCGCCCGGCGCAAAGAATCGGTCGAGCAGCTCGATGTGCGTACGCAGGAAAGCGACGTTGCCCAGCCCCTCCTCAATGGCCTGCTTGGCCCCGGTCCACATACGTGCCCCCTTGATGTCGATGCCGATAAAGTTGACATCGGGATAGAGACGCGCCAGCCCGACGGTATATTCGCCACGGCCACAGCCCAATTCGAGTACAATGGGATGGTCATTCTTAAAATATTGGTCGCGCCAATGGCCACGCATGACAAACGGGGCTTGCGCCACGGTCTCAAATGGACACTGGAAAACATTCTCAAACGCTTCCATATCAGCAAACTTGGCCAACTTTCCTTTTCCCATAGTTTTCTTTTTTGCTGCAAATTTACGCATTTTTCTCTAACTTCCCCCATTTCCGGCACTTCTTTTTCAAAAGCCAGTTGGAACAGGCAACTCCAGAACATGACACAAATAGATAGCAGTGAATTGCTTTCGGAGAAATATGAGAAAGTATCAGTCACAACAAACTCATCGTGAATACTTAGGAGACTGCCTGTAATACACCGACAAATTAGCTTCAGCCGACTTGTATATGATGGTGTCTATAAAATAAAGATAACCATCAATACCTACAAGGACATTATTAGGGGTTGCATCAAAAATATCATGACACCCATTTGTATAGTATTCTCCTTCCATTTGAGCCTTAAAACCTAACTTGTCAAGTTCCTCGGCTATTTCATCGACGGCAGCCTCGCGTTCAGAGATAATATAAGGTTGGGCCAATACAGCGCAGACAGCCCCATTTCTGTTCTCAGCGAATCCAATCAATTGATACGCACAATCAGGAAAATACAGGTTATGCGCTTTGATACGTTCAAAAAAGGGCGACAGATTATCATCTGAATAACGAAAATCATTCAGCTTAAATACCACATTTTCATCTACCGACAGATAAACCTCATTCTCAGAGCCACGGTCTTCATAGGTTCCGAGATCAGCTACATCTATCCAGCATTGATGCTGAGTAGCCCACTTCTTCAAGTAAGCGACTTGGACTCCCTTGCAATCCGTTGTTCCCGCAATCGCTTGAATTGATTCGAGCATTCCTTGCGAGACAACTTCAGTTTGCTCCAAGAGGTCACCGATTGGAGCTTTGCAGCATTTACACTCTTGTGATATTCGTTCAGAATCGGTTCCATCCATTTTCTCCTTTACATGATTGATGAATGACTAACACTAAAAGATACTGTTGCAAAGATACATAAAAAAAACGAATGATAAGCCATTCGGGATAAAGAAACTGCTTTTCTTATAGGAAAAAACAACTGCGGGCAACGCTCATGCACAATGCACGGCCTGCCAACGAAATATTATTCTGACAATCATTTGCCCTACATCGTTAATCAAATATGAAAAGCCCGGAAGACGATACCCGCTCTGATGCGGTATCGTCTTCCGGGCGACTACATGTGGCAGCGACCACGGTAGGATTATCCGATAATCACCTTGGTCCAGCCGTGCTTGTCCTCCACGGTGCCATACTGGATGCCGCGGAGCGTGTTGTAAAGCTTTTCTGACCACGGTCCCGGCTTCTCTCCATAGCTATAGCGCACGCCGGTGTCGAGATCGTCGATATAAGAGATGGGCGAGATGACGGCAGCGGTACCGCAGGCTCCGGCCTCCTCAAAGGTGGCAAGCTCCTCCTCGGGAATCTGCCGGCGCTCCACCTTCATCCCCAAATCCTCGGCTATCTGCATCAGACTCTTGTTGGTGATCGAGGGCAGGATACTGGTAGACTTGGGCGTCACATAGGTGTTGTCCTTGATGCCAAAGAAGTTGGCAGCTCCACACTCATCCATGTATTTCTTCTCCTTGGCATCGAGATAGAATTCAGAGGCATATCCCTTGCTGTGTGCGATATCATTGGCCTTGAGCGAGGCAGCATAGTTTCCGCCCACCTTGTAGATACCCGTTCCCAAAGGAGCCGAGCGGTCGTACTCGCGGATGATGACATAGGGATTGGTGGCAAAACCACCCTTGAAGTAAGGACCTACCGGCGTGACGAAGATGATAAACACATACTCGCTGGCCGGATGCACACCCACCTGTGCCGATGTACCGATGAGCAGCGGACGGATATAGAGCGTCGCACCGCTCTCGTAGGTGGGAATGTACTCCTGATTGAGGCGCACCACCTTGGTCACCATCTCCTCAAACAGCGCTGTAGACACCTCGGGCATCATGATACCCCGGCAGGTGCTCTGCAGACGTGCCGCATTCTCGTCCATACGGAAAACCCTTACCTTGCCATCAGGACAACGGTAAGCCTTGAGTCCCTCAAACGCCTCTTGCCCGTAGTGCAGGCAGGTGGCTGCGATAGACAGATTGATGTTATCTTCTGAACAAACTTCTATTTCCCCCCACTGGCCGTTGCGATAGTAGCAACGCACGTTGTAATCCGTCCGCACATAGCCGAACTTCAGATTTCCCCAATCAATATTTTTCATAACTTTGATATATTGTTTGTTGTTATTGCCTTATAGCTGTTTATCCCTGCAAAAGTAACAATAATTTAGATGCTGAGCAACTTTTGCTTACCAAACTTTACTTTTCGGCCAATATTTTCTGTATTTCGTCATCAGCCTTGGTCAGTTTTGCCTTACACAGGGCGATGAGTTGCTTGGCTTTGGCCAACTGTTTGGCCATCGTGTCCACATCGATCTCGTCACTCTCCATCCGCGCCACCATCTCTTCCAGTTGCTGCACGGCCTCTTCATATTTCTGTGCCTTTGTCATTGTTTGATGATTACCGATTTTATCGTACCTTTTTCCATTCTTGTCTCTATCTCGTCGCCCTCTTGGAGCAGCTTCGGGTCGCGTACCGAGTGCCCGTGGTGCAAGGTGATGCTGTAACCGCGCCGCAGGAGCCGCTGCGGGTCGAGCGATGCCACGGTCTGGGCGGCCAGAGCCAACCTGTGGCGCTCCCGCTCCATGCGCCGTGCGAGCGCCGATGCCAGCCGGCTGTACAGCGCATCCATCCGCGCCTCCTGCCGGGTCTTGTACAGGGCAAAGAGCGTGGTCAACCGCTCTGCCACCCTTTCTACGCGCCTGTGTTCGCGCTCCATGCGGCGCTCCACCACAGCCAGCAACCTGTCTTGCGCCTCCTCTATGCGGTCGTAGACCTCGGCCAGATGGTCCACCAACCAGGCCGCTGCGGCCGTGGGTGTCTTCACCCGGGTATGGGCCACGATATCGAGCACACACTCGTCGCGATCGTGCCCTATGCCCGTAATGATGGGTAGCGGAAAGTTGGCCACATTTTCGGCCAGCAGCAGTGTGTCAAACCCCGACATGTCGGCTGTGGCGCCGCCACCGCGGATAATCACCACCACATCAAAATCGTCTATCCGCCTATAGATACGCTCGAGCGCCGCGATGACCGTGGGCTCCACCTGCTCGCCCTGCATCACCGCCTCGAAGAGCTCTACGCCGAAGGCGAAGCCATAGACATTTTCTGCCAACTGCCTGCAGAAGTCGCCATACCCTGCCGCCGACGCGCTCGATATCACCGCCACGCGCTGTGCAAAGAGCGGCACCCGCAGTTCGCGCTGCAGATCCAGCACCCCCTCCTCGCGCAGCCGACGCACAATCTCCTGCCGGCGTCGAGCCATGTCGCCCAGCGTGTAGGCAGGGTCCACGTCGGTCACCTGATAGGCAAATCCGAACGCCTCGTGAAAGGTGGGCACCACCCGCAGCAGCACCTGCATGCCTTGGCGCATGGGGCTCCCCGTGGCCTGCTCAAACTTGCGGCGCAGCGCCGGCCACCGGTTGGCCCAGCAGTGTGCCCTTGCCTTGGCCACCGGCGTGTGCCCCCAGACATCGTGCTGCACCAGTTCCATATAGCAGTGGCCGCGCTCCCTCACATCCGAGAGCTCGGCCTGCACCCACCACTCGTCGGCGAGGTGCGTCTCTATCACGTCTCTCACCCTGCGGTTGAGCTCGTAGAGGGTCAGTGCCGCCTGTTCCATCGGCTACCGTCCCATCTGATAAGCCTTCCAGAAGTCTGGAATGCCGTAACCAAACACATTGTCGGGCGTGGCGTAGCGGTCGCCCGAGCGGCGAACCAGGTCCATGATCTCCAGCGCCGTCTTGCCGGGCAGCGCCTGCCACAGACAGGCCACCAAGCCACAGGCTATGGGCGAGGCAAACGAGGTGCCGTTGGCCTTGCCGCAACATCCCTGTGCATTGTAGATGCGGGCAGCGCCGCCCCGCGCCATGATATCGGGCTTCACACGGCCATCCTGCGAGGGTCCGAGCGAACTGAAGTTGGTGTTCATCCCCCTCTCGGTCACAGCGCCCACTGTGAGCACGTCGCGGGCATCGCCCGGAGGCGTAATCTTCTTCCACGGGTCGTTGCCCGAGTTGCCCGCGCTGCACACCAGTACGATGCCCTTACGGGCGAGCATCGAGGCGGTACGAGAGATAAGCGTGGAGACCCCATCGAGTTCTGCGTACCTGTGGCTGGTGGCCGCGTCGTCGAAGAGCGCATAGCCCAGCGACGAGTTGATTACATCCACCCCAGCCGAGTCGGCCAGCTCGGCCGCCATCGCCCACGTGTCTTCCTCGTACAGGCTCTCCGTGGGTCCATACTCCGACCGCAGCAGCAGATATTCGGCTTCGGGTGCCGTGCCCATATACTTGTAGGGATCCACCGCCGCCATGCAAGAGAGCACCATCATGCCGTGCGACAGCTCCCCGTACACATCATCGGCGTAGGGATAGACCATATCGCGTGCCATCAGCACCCGCGCCTTGGCCAGCGACGGAATGCGGTCGGCGTTCATATAGCCGCCATCAATGATGCCTATCCTCATCCCCTTTCCGCGATATCCGGCCTCATGCAGGGGTACACCGCCCAACTGGGCAATCTGTGCCAGCGCCTCGCCGTAGATGCTCTCGGCCGATGCCTTGGTACTGTCTGCCACCAGCGTGGCGCGCTTGACGGGCTTCACCGAGTCGGGCGATACAAACACCCTCATCACCCGCCGCACAAAGGGCATCCCCTCAGCGCGCGCCGCCACATCGTCTTCATGGCTGCGTATGAGCACCGTGTTGTTCCACTTGCTCGTGCCGATGGGCTGCAAGCCCCTATCGCGGAGAGCCGTCAGATAGCGGGCAGACACGGGCAGGTCTGTAGAGTCCACCGCCAAATGCTGCCTCGCCCTGCGCTCGATGGCCCGGGGCGAGAGAAAGGCTTCGGGGTGCTGGAGCGAATACTCCGTGCCCTGCTTGTCGGTGAGATACACGCGGTAGATATAGGTCTTGCCGCCGGGATAGGCCACCCGCTGCGCCGCAGCAGGGGCGCAGCACAGCACCCACAGCAGGGTGCAGAACATCAGTCGTATCATAGCTGTCGTGTACATTTATATAGATAGCATCGCAGACCGCAAGCACGCATCAGGGCTCCTGCCGTCTGCCTGCGCAAAAGTAACACTTTTCTGCCACACCGCCCAACTTTTCTGCCGATTTCTCACGCTCAGCAGGAGAAAAGAGGAAAGGAGAAGGTGTGGACAATGTGACAGATACAGATCGTAAACGCGTCATTTAGCCATCGTAAACGCCACCTTTAGCTCGCTAATCATGGCATTTACGTTTCGCGTACCGTATCAATAATGGTCACAAAGATTATGCTCCTTCGTGTGGAAGTGAACAACGAATCCACCATGTGTATGTAGTTGTAAGGGGTGAGAACAATTTCAGAAAGTATGATATATAAAAAGCCACCCGAAAGCGGCTACTTAGTATGAACGGAGTGAGTCCTATAAGGTACCCTCCCCAACAGCTAAACCTCACGACAAAGCCTGACTAAGCGCTGCAAATTTATA
>JBJEAU010000142.1:0-4836 GCA_051869355.1 Prevotella sp.
CGGTATTTCATACGCACCAACCTCTATAAATACCTGACAGAGAATGGGGACTTAGAACGGGCAATGATCAACTCGGAAAAATTGTGCCAACTCTGTAAGGAATCGCCAGAGGATTTGATGGCGTATTCGGAGGTGCATAAGGTGATAGAGTTGTTGAATAAGTTTTGACGAATCAACCGTTAGGAATATACGTCATCCATTATTCTTCATCATGGAATACGCGCAAGTTAAAGATATTTAGTCTTAAATAAATGTCAGTCGTGCTGCGACCAAAGGCTATTTGATTCGCGATACTGTATTATTGTCTTCAATTCTAAACTCAAACATTCTAACAGGTGATGATGTCGTTTTTGTATGACAAGCAATCTTTAATATCGGCTCTTGCTGGTCAAAACTTATGGGGGTAACACAACACCTTTCCGCAAGCTAAATGCCACCTTTACGGAGCTAATCATGGCATTTAGCCCACCTAAATGCCACATATAGCCAAAGGAAGTGGGGTGCGGCATGGGGTTGTTTGAGTTGTCACCGTTGTCGCTAAAATAATAAGACGACAACGAAGACAACCATGACAACGAAGACAATATGGGGCAACAGCAAGTGTTGTTTAGGTTGTCACAGTTGTTGTGAAAAAAATCAAGACGACAACGAAGACAACCATGACAACGAAGACAATCCGGGGCAACAGCAATGGTTGTTTAAGTTGTCACAGTTGTCGTTAAAATACATGATTCGCCAACAATCACAGGCGAGCGCGTGTCTGTTATAAAATCTTAAAATATTATGGGTGACACACACCTGATTTGAACAATCCAGATTTTTGCTGTACCTTTACACAAGCCAGCTTCCACCACCGTGGACGATGACGACAGACACAAACCGCAGACATCTCGGCAATGTAAAGCAAATCCTGGATGGATAGGGAAAAGGAAATCAGGAGCTTCGAATGTTTTTTCAGGCAGAATTTCGAGAAATTCTACCAGTATGCCCTCTTGTTGTTGAACGACGAGGAGGCAAGCCGCGACATTGTGTCTGACGTGATGGAGTACGTCTGGCAAGAATACCGACAGCGCACGCCCCAACAATGGTTCAGCTACTCGGTATCGTTTATACGCAACAAGTGTGTGGACCACATACGCCATAAGGCCGTACACAAGAAATACGCTGACTTTTATACCTACGTGGTAGACCACAAGGACCTGCAGCCAGTAGAGGGCAGAGACGAGAGGATGGAAGACATACAGATGGCGATGGGCAAACTCTCTGCCAAGACCCAACTGGTGCTGCAAGAGTGCTATATCAACCGCAAGAGCTACAAGGAGGTGGCCGAGGAGATGGAGATGTCTACCAACGGTGTCAAGAAACACATTGTACACGCCCTGAAGAGCATCAGGGAGGAGATAGCTAAAAAATATAAAAAAGAGTAACCGAACAACAACCTAAAACGTCTATTTTACGAAGAGCAATGAAACAAGAAGAAACCATAGACCATAAGGCTATCGAGGATGCCCTGGCCTTCATGGATCAGGGAGACAGCATGAGCGAGGAGGCGATAGAGGCGATGATGTCCGACGAGGAGGTCGCCTGTTCGGTTCGTGCGCTGATGGAGATAAAGCAAGCCACGATTGCCGCGTCGCCCCACACCCGGGCAGGGATAGACCGGGAGTGGGAAAGATTTGTTTCACACAACGGCATAGACCGCAGCCGTGCTCAAGACAAAGACAACAAGCGAAAGACACCTATATATATTATAATGAGACGTATAGGCAGTGTGGCTGCCGCCATCGCCTTGGTGGTGGGTGTCACCCTATACGCCATCAAGCTGCATGAGCGCAAGCCGGTGGAGGGAATGGTGCTGGCAGCGGTGGAGAAGCCCGACCGCCATCCTGTACTCACCACCTCGGGTGGAGAAACCATCGTGATAGACGGCAACGAGGACCGGGAAGAACTGGCCGGCATGGGTGTCGGCACTTCGGGAAAAGGGATGACCATGACGGCATCGGCCGACGAAACGCCCGACAAGTTAGTGCTTACCATCCCACGAGGCCAGACCTACAAGCTCGTGTTGGCAGATGGCAGTGAGGTGTGGATGAACAACGACTGCCGACTGGTCTATCCCAACCGCTTTGCAGACAACGAGCGCCGGGTGAAGATAGAAGGAGAGGCCTACTTCAAGATAGCACCCGACCGGGAGCATCCTTTCATCGTTGAGGCCAACGGCATCGAGGCGCGCGTGCTCGGCACCGAGTTTAACGTACGATCCTATGGCCGCGACGATGTGCATGTGACGCTCATCAAGGGCAGCGTAGAGGTGACCAGCGATGCGGAGCATACCGCCCGGTTAGTGCCCGGACAGGATGCCATGCTCAACGACGACGGCTCGCTCGGCGTGGCAGAGGTGGATATAGAGTCGTATATCTACTGGCGCGACGGCTATTTCTACTTCGACAACATCTCGTTGGAAAACATCATGCAGGACATTGGCCGCTGGTATAACCTCAATATCGTGTTCGAGAACGCATCGGCCCGCAGTTACCACCTCCATTTCCTCGCCGACAAGCGCGGCGGAGTGGAGCGCGTCGTCAAGTTGCTGAACAGCATGGGCAAGGTAAAAGTAAGCCAAAAAGGGAATACACTGACTATAAAATAAGCAGATTGCTAAAAAAAAATTAATATTTAGGTACCCATTTTAAAACTCTTTTCGTCCATTTAGCATCAATTTGATATTAAAAGCTAAAATATGAAAAGAGTTTTCATTGTATTTGTCAGTTTATGCTTGACCAATATGCTGCATGCTCAGGGCAAGGCGGCACAGGCAGAAAACAGTTTCAAAAAAGTAGAGGCCGCCTTTAGCGCAGCGGCCGATGTGGAAAGCCTAAAGAACGATGCCACATTCATGTCGGCGCTGAAAGAAGTGCTGGCCGCAGGCAACGAGTTGTCGGCGCGCGTCATCGCTGAGCACAGCACCTTCGTGTTCATGAACGGCCTGCTGACCGATGTAGGCGCCTCCATCAGCAAGATGCCGAAGAGCGTGCAGGAGTCGGAGAACGGCAAGAAGGCTATCAACCTCTACATGAGCCTGCGTTTGATAGACATTGGCTCCGAAGCCCCCGACTTTACCCTGCCTACACCTGACGGCAAGGAGATACATTTCAAGGATTTCCTCAAAGGAAAGAAGTGTGTGTTGGTAGATTTCTGGGCTTCATGGTGCGGATGGTGCCGCAAGGAGAACCCCAATGTGCGTGCCGTCTACGACGAGTTCAAGGACAAAGGCTTCGATGTCATCAGCGTATCGGTGGATGTCAAGGATGAGGCATGGCGCAAAGCCCTCGACGAGGACAGGCCCACATGGCCGCAGGTGGTAGACTACCGCGGTACCAAGGACGGACTCTATAAGTGGTACAACCTGAACGGTATTCCTGCCATCTTCCTCGTCGGCAGCGACGGCACCATTGTCGCCAAGAAACTTCGTGGCAGCAAGATTCGTGAGACCGTAGTTGATTACCTGAACAAACATTAATTCCCCATAAAACTATGAAAAGATTATCATTGTTGGCCCTCCTTGCCGTGGCGGTGACCTACACCTGCCATGCGCAATACAGAATCTACGGCCATGTGCCCAATCTGGAAGACGGTATGATGTACCTGGACAGGGGAGGCAGAAGGGCTGTCGACTCGGCAAAGGTAGAGAAGGGTTGTTTCACCTTAGAGAGCAAGACTCCTATTGAGGGGGCAGATTATGTCTTTATGCACCATTCCAGTAAACGTTGGCAGTGTGCTTTCTGGATGGCCAACGACAATATCGACTTCACCACAGTAGACGACATGCCCGTCATCAAAGGCTCGAAGACACAAGACGAGTACGCCATCTACAGACGTACGTTGGAACCCGTCTGGGACTATGGACGCGAACTGAAGAAACAGATGCAGGACGTGACGAAGCATGATTCGCTGATGCAAATTGTCGAGACTACTTACAAGGCGATGGAGGACAGCGCCTTTATGACTTTCTTGAAAAAATATCCGGCCAGCTACATCTCGCTCAACCATATCTATAACTTGCGCAACATGGACAAATATCCTTACCAGAAATACATGAAATACTTCAATGAGCTGACTCCGGGAGCCTTTAAGGGCAAACAGTGGAACACCATGCTGGAGTTCTGCGAAAAAGACCACGCCTTGGAGCCGGGCCAGCCGATGCCTTCGTTTGAGATGCCCAACGTGTATGGCAAGAATATCAACCTCGCTTCTTTCAAAGGGAAGTATGTACTCTTCACCATTTCAAGCTATGGAGTGGGCAGCTATCAGACGGATCTCATGCTCCGCAAGCAACTCTACGAGAAATACCATGCCAAAGGGCTTGAGATGGTGGACTATTCGCTCAGCGAAGACCTCATAAATGTCATCAAGGCTCCTGCCAATATGGGACTCAAGTGGCATTTTGTCACCAATCTCAAAGGCTTCAATGGCCCGTGGATCAGAGAGCACAGCATCGACCATATCACCCAAAACTTCCTGATAGATCCTCAAGGGGTCATCATCGGAAAGAATCTGTTCGAGAAAGACCTGGAGAACGCAATCAATAATATTTTCAATTAATGCTAAACGATATGAGAGAAAAACTGATTCCATTCGTTCTTATGCTGACCTTGCTGCTGGCGAGCTTCACTACGGATGCCCAAGCCCAACGAAAGCAGAAGGAGATAAGAATAGAATTTAAGAAAGCGCCGATGTCGGACGTGCTCAAGAAGCTGCAGAATGCATCGGGCTATCAAATCCTACCCCAGTTCGGGATAAGAACATCGTATATCTCCTGTAATTTCGGCATACGAC
>JBJEAU010000143.1:0-4785 GCA_051869355.1 Prevotella sp.
AAAAATCGGAATGACATCCGTTTTCAGTGCCGACGGTAAGAACATACCGTGCACTGTTATCGAAGCTGGTCCTTGTGTTGTAACCCAGGTTAAGACCGTAGAGAAAGATGGTTACAAGGCTGTTCAGTTGGGTTTCGGCGAGGCTAAGGAGAGCAGAACCTCCAAGCCCCAGCAGGGACACTTCAAGAAGGCCGGCACAACACCGAAAAAGCACTTGGCCGAGTTCAAGTTTGACGAGGAGTATAACCTCGGTGACACTATCACGGTAGAATTGTTTAATGATGCACAGTTCGTAGACGTGATAGCTACGTCAAAAGGTAAAGGTTTCCAGGGCGTTGTAAAGCGTCACGGATTTGGTGGTGTAGGCCAGTCTACACACGGTCAGGACGACCGCGCCCGCAAGCCGGGTTCTATCGGTGCCTGTTCGTACCCCGCCAAGGTTTTCAAGGGCATGCGCATGGGTGGCCAGATGGGTGGCGACCGCGTTACCACACAAAACCTGAAAGTGTTAAAGGTAATTCCAGAGCAGAATCTCCTTATCGTGAAGGGTTCTTTCGCTGGATGCAATGGTTCAACTGTTTTAATTGAGAAGTAAAATGGAAGTTAGTGTATTGAACATCAACGGTCAGGAGACCGGAAGAAAGGTTGCTCTTAACGAGGGAATCTTTGGTATTGAGCCTAACGATCACGTTATCTATCTTGATGTAAAGCAGTATCTTGCTAATCAGCGTCAGGGTACAGCCAAGTCAAAGGAGAGAAGCGAGGTGAGCGGTTCTACCCGCAAGCTGGGTCGTCAGAAAGGTGGCGGTGGCGCTCGCCGTGGTGATATCAACTCACCGGTGCTCGTAGGTGGTGGCCGCGTGTTTGGTCCGAAGCCTCGTGACTATCGTTTTAAATTGAACAAAAAAGTAAAGATTCTTGCTCGTAAATCTGCACTGTCTTACAAGGCACAGGAGAATGCAATCATTGTGGTAGAAAACTTCACAATGGATGCTCCAAAGACGAAAGATTTTGTAAATATTACTAAAAATCTTAAAGTTGAGGGCAAGAAAACGCTTGTTGTTTTGCCGGAAAGCAATAAAAATGTATATTTGTCAGCTCGAAATCTGCAGGGCGCTGAAGTTGTGCTGGCATCCACAATCAATACGTATAAAGTTTTGAATGCGGATGTTGTCATCATGGCTGAAGATTCTCTGAAGGTTATCGACGGTGTCTTAATGAAATAAAGGAGAAAAGTAGATTATGGCATTTATCATCAAACCGTTAGTCACCGAGAAGATGACTAAGATTACAGACAAGAGACCAAATCGTTTTGGTTTCATAGTACGCCCTGAGGCTAACAAACTCCAAATTAAGGCCGAGGTCGAGAGTCTGTACAATGTTACAGTCGTAGACGTGAATACAGCAATTTACGCTGGGAAGCGTTCTGCCCGTTATACGAAAGCTGGGCTTGTCAGAGGGCAGAAAAACTCATTCAAAAAGGCAATCGTAACTCTTAAAGAGGGCGATTCGATAGATTTCTATAGCAATATCTAAAATAAGAAATGGCAGTACGTAAATTTAACCCGGTAACTCCGGGACAAAGACACAAGATTATTGGCACGTTCGAGGAAATTACTGCATCCGTGCCAGAAAAGTCTCTCGTTTACGGTAAGCGCTCTACCGGTGGTCGTAACAATACCGGTAAAATGACCGTTCGCTATAAGGGCGGCGGTCATAAGAGAAAGTATCGTCTTATCGACTTTAAGCGTGAGAAGGATGGTGTTCCAGCAGTGGTAAAGACAATTGAGTACGATCCTAACAGATCGGCTCGTATTGCGCTTCTGTACTACGCTGATGGAGAAAAACGTTATATCATTGCTCCCAACGGCTTGAAGGTCGGTGCAGAGCTGATGTCTGGTGCAGAGGCTGCACCTGAAATCGGTAACGCACTTCCGTTGGCAAACATTCCTGTAGGTACTGTGGTACACAACCTGGAGCTTCGTCCGGGTCAGGGTGCTTTGCTCGTCCGTTCGGCTGGTAACTTTGCTCAGTTGACTTCTCGTGAGGGCAGCTATTGTGTAATCAAACTCCCCTCTGGTGAGACTCGTAAGATTCTCTCTGCTTGTAAGGCTACCGTTGGTAGTGTAGGTAACTCAGACCACGCTCTGGAGCAGTCGGGTAAGGCCGGTCGCTCACGTTGGTTGGGTCGTCGCCCGCACAACCGTGGTGTCGTAATGAATCCGCATGATCACCCGATGGGTGGTGGTGAGGGCCGTCAGTCTGGAGGACACCCGCGCTCACGCAAGGGCTTGTACGCTAAGGGCTTGAAGACTCGTGCACCGAAGAAGAATTCAAACAAGTATATAATTGAAAGAGCAAACAAAAAATAAAGAGTAAGTTATGAGTCGTTCTCTTAAAAAAGGTCCATATATCAACGTATCGCTTGAGAAGAAAATCTTGGCGATGAACGAGAGCGGAAAGAAGACCGTTGTCAAGACATGGGCTCGGGCGTCTATGATTTCACCTGATTTCGTGGGTCATACGGTAGCCGTTCACAATGGAAATAAATTTATTCCTGTTTACATCACCGAGAACATGGTAGGCCACAAGCTGGGAGAGTTCTCTCTGACAAGACGTTTCGGCGGCCACTCGGGCAATAGAAAGTAAGCTGGACAAACCCTTTTAAAAGTAAACAAAAGAAATAATGGGAGCAAGAAAACATATAGCAGCTGAAAAAATCAAGGAAGCTCGCAAGAATTTGTATTTCGCCAAACTGAAGGGTGTTCCCTCTTCTCCTCGCAAGATGCGCTATGTAGTTGACATGGTGCGTGGCATGGAGGTGAATCGCGCCCTTGGAGTGCTTAGGTTCTCTAAAAAACAGGCCGCCGCAGATGTTGAGAAACTGTTGCGTTCGGCTATCGCAAACTGGGAGGCCAAGAATGAGCGTAAGGCGGAAGATGGTGAACTTTATATCAGCAGAGTATTTGTGGATGAAGGTGTAACCATGAAGCGTATGAGACCTGCACCACAGGGTCGTGGCTATAGAATCCGCAAGCGTTCTAACCACGTGACTTTGTATGTTGATGCCAAAACTAACGACGAAAAATAATAGAATAGAATGGGACAGAAAGTTAATCCGATAAGCAACCGACTTGGTATTATCCGTGGTTGGGATTCAAATTGGTTTGGTGGCAAGGACTTCGGAGATAATCTGGTAGAAGACCAGAAGATCCGCAAGTACCTCAATGAGCGTCTGGCTAAGGCCAGCGTGTCTAAGATTGTCATCGAGCGTACCTTGAAGCTCGTTACTATTACTATTTGCACGGCTCGTCCGGGCATCGTTATTGGTAAAGGCGGTCAAGATGTTGACAAACTGAAGGAAGAGTTGAAGAAACTCTACAAGAAGGACATTCAGATCAATATTTTCGAGGTGAAGAAGCCCGAGCTGGATGCTACTATCGTAGGTACTAACATCGCACGTCAGATTGAAGGTAAAGTGGCTTATCGTCGCGCCATCAAGATGGCTATCCAGAACACGATGCGTGCTGGTGCCGAGGGTATCAAGATCCAGATTACAGGTCGTCTGAATGGTGCAGAAATGGCACGCAAGGAAATGTACAAAGAGGGACGTACCCCGCTGCATACATTCCGTGCCGATATCGATTACTGTCAGGCAGAAGCTCTTACTAAGGTAGGTCTGCTCGGTATTAAGGTGTGGATTTGCCGTGGTGAGGTTTATGGAAAGCGTGACCTTACTCCTAATTTCACTCAGGAAAAGCAGAATGGTGGCCGTTCTAACAATGGTGGCCGTGGTCGCGGTAATCGTAGAAGAAACAATAACCGTTAAAAGTAGAAAGCTATCATGTTACAGCCAAAAAGAGTAAAATATAGAAGACCCCAAGACGGACGTGGCAACAAAGGCAACGCCCACAGGGGAACACAACTGGCTTTCGGATCATTTGGTATCAAGACACTTGAGGCTAAGTGGATCGACAGCCGTCAGATAGAGGCCGCTCGTGTGGCAGTAAACCGCTACATGAACCGTCAAGGCCAAGTCTGGATTCGTATCTTCCCGGACAAACCCATCACTCGCAAGCCAGCTGACGTACGTATGGGTAAAGGTAAGGGAGATCCCGCAGGATGGGTTGCACCTGTAACTCCAGGCCGTGTCCTCTTTGAAGTAGAGGGAGTATCATTCGACATCGCTAAAGAGGCGCTTCGTCTTGCAGCACAGAAACTCCCCGTGAAGACTAAATTTATTGTAAGACGTGATTACGACAAAAACGCTTAAGCTATGAAGATGAATGAAATTAAAGAGCTCGCCGACAAGGACTTGCGCGAGAAATTGGAGAATGCTCGGGTTGCGCTTCAGCAGATGAGACTTAATCATAGCATCACTCCGCTTGAGAATCCATCGCAGATTAAGGCTGTTCGTCGTGATATCGCACGCATGTTGACAGAACTTCGTCAGAGAGAACTTAATAAATAACAATGGTCCAGATGGAAACAAGAAATTTAAGAAAAGTAAGACAGGGTGTCGTTATCAGCAACAAGATGGATAAAACCATTGTTATTGCAGCCAAGTTCAAGGAGATGCACCCTATTTATGGTAAGTTCGTCCAGAAAACGAAGAAGTACCATGTACATGACGAGAAAAACGAGGCCAACATTGGCGATACCGTCCAGATAATGGAGACTCGTCCTCTTTCCAAGACAAAGAGATGGAGATTAGTACAAATCGTAGAAAAAGCTAAGTAATTATGATACAAGCAGAATCAAGACTTACAGTATGTGATAACAGTG
>JBJEAU010000144.1:0-4777 GCA_051869355.1 Prevotella sp.
TTTGCAGCATCAAATAGAAGGAGGCCATCGGCCTCTTAATGATTAATAGCTATTATACATGCCACTAAGACTACCAGACAGACTTCCTGCTATAGAACTGTTGAAGCAAGAAAACATCTTTGTAATGGATGAAACTCGTGCACACAGTCAGCAGATCCGTCCGCTTCGCATCGTGATACTCAATCTGATGCCGCTCAAAATTACCACCGAGACCGATTTGGTGCGGCTGTTGTCGAATACGCCGCTCCAAATGGAGATTAATTTCATGAAACTCAAGAGCCACACGCCCAAGAATACGCCTGTGGAGCACATGATGCTCTTCTATAAGGACTCGCAAGAACTGATGAAGCAGAAGTTTGACGGCATGATTGTAACGGGCGCACCGGTAGAGACTGTTCCCTATGAGAATGTAGACTACTGGCGTGAAATCAATGAGATCTTTGATTGGGCCCGGACACATGTGCAGAGCACGCTCTATCTGTGTTGGGGAGCCATGGCTGCCCTTTACCATTTTTATCAGATACCCAAGCATCTGCTGGAAAAGAAAAAGTTTGGAATATTTGAGACCCATCCCATCAATGAGCGGCTTCCCATCTTCCGTGGGTTTGACGATGTATTTATGATGCCACACAGTCGGCATACAGAAGTGCGGCGCTGTGACTTGGAGAAAGTGCCGGAGCTGGAAATCATTGCCGAATCGCCTGAAGCCGGCGTATGCATTGTGACCTCGCGTGAAGGTCGTGAGTTTTATATCCTCGGTCATCTGGAATATGCGCCCAACACACTCGATATGGAATACCGCCGAGATTTGGGCAAACGCGATGATGTGGAGATGCCCGAGCATTATTACCGCCACGATGACCCCACTCAGCCCCCAAAGGTGACTTGGAGATCGGCCGCCAACCTGTTTTATAGCAACTGGATCGACTATTACGTATATCAGGAAACCCCATACGATATCAACGACATTAGATGAGAAGACTTGAATTGCTTGCCCCTGCGCGTGATTTGGCATGTGGAATGGCCGCCATCGACCATGGCGCAGATGCCGTGTATATAGGTGCGTCGCGCTATGGTGCAAGGGCTGCGGTAGGGAATAGCGTGGCTGATATCAAGGCCTTGTGTGATTATGCACACAGATTCGATGCCAAAGTGTATGTGACCGTCAATACCATTGTGTATGAGCACGAGAAAGCAGATACGCTATCCCTTATCAACCAGTTGCAGGATGCAGGCGTAGATGCGTTGCTGGTACAGGATATGGGTTTGGCCACACATGCAGAGATGCCGCTGCATGCCTCTACCCAATGCGATGTCAGGTCGGCCGAGAAGGTGAAATGGCTTCAGCAGATGGGCTTCAATAGGGTAGTATTGGCAAGGGAACTATCGTTAGAGGAAATTCAGGCTATACACAAAGCCGTACCTGATGTAGAACTTGAGGTGTTTGTGCATGGAGCCTTGTGTGTCAGCTATTCCGGCGTGTGTTATGCTTCGCAATATTGCTTCCATCGCAGCGCCAACCGAGGTGAGTGTGCTCAGTTTTGTAGGTTAAAATTTGACTTACTCGATGCTGATGGCAATGAGATAGTTCACCAACGCCATCTCCTCTCACTCAAAGACTTATGTCAGATAGATGCTTTGGAAGCGTTGGCCGATGCCGGAGCCTGCTCATTTAAGATAGAGGGGCGACTCAAGGACATCTCCTATGTCAAGAATGTGGTTGCGGCTTATTCCCAACGCATCGACGAACTGGTGCGTCGCCGTCCCAAAGACTTTGTCCGTGCTTCTCGCGGTCGTGTAAGTTATTCATTCTCACCCAATCTCAATAAAACGTTCAACAGAGGATATACCCACTATTTCCTGAATGGCCGCCAACCGGATATCGCTTGCTTCGACACGCCCAAAGCGATGGGAGAGTATGTGGGAAAGGTCAAGGAGATTCGTGGCAAGTCGTTTACGGTGGCAGGTATCGCCGAGTTTGCCAATGGAGATGGTCTCTGTTTCTTCAACAAAGTCCGCGAACTCGAAGGTTTCCGTGTCAATCGTGTCGAGGGCAACCGACTTTTCCCGCAACATCTGCCTGCCAAATTACGGCCAGGAATGGCATTGTACCGCAACAACGACGTGACTTTCGACAAGATTCTGGCAGCTCCCACAGCAGAGCGGCGCATTCCGCTGGCCATGACATTGGGACTGACGGATTCGGGATTTCGTTTGTCAGCGGCAGGTGCGTCGTGCGAAGTGGAGTTTGAGCACCAACCGGCACGCAACGACCAGCGCGACAATATTGTTACCCAACTTTCGAAGATGGGCAATACCCTCTACGTCTGTGACAAAGTAACGATAGAAGATGAAGCCGACCACTATTTTATCCCGTCAAGTCTTCTATCACGTTTGCGTCGTGACTTGGTGGCACAGCTCGACCACCCATCGGCGGAGTCTACCCCCTCCACGGCAAGCCCGATGCAACCGATGCCCGTGCCACAAGGGTGGCAGCGTGAGTATGTGCAATATCCCTATCTCTTCAACATAGCCAACAGTTGGGCAAATGATTTCTATGGTGCGGCCGGACTGCGTCACAGGGAACAGGCTTTTGAACTGTCCCCCAAGCAGAAAGGACTGATTATGCAGTGCAGGCACTGTCTGCGCTATGCGCTGGGCTACTGTGTGCGACGCGGAGGCAAGCAACCCCAATGGCGGGAACCTCTCTCGCTGCGTATCGCCGACGGAAGGCGGTTTACGCTACGCTTTATGTGTGATGAATGTCAGATGAATATCTATGCAGAAGACTAATCAGATACTACGTTTGGTGCTTGTGAGCCTCACGGTGTTGGCTTGCACGGCATGCTACCATCAGCCCCGCCATGCCATGGGTATGTGGAAAACTGCCGAAGTTCCGCAAGAAGATACGCTATCCTTCTTCACCACCCACCATTATGCCATCAACTTCAACTTCTCGGTCAAGTCCGACTCGCTGGTGCTCCTGATGCAGCAGCCCGAAGAACTTGTCAGCGCCATGCCGACCGACTCTTTCGCTGTTTACAAGGGTGAACATCTGGTGGTGGCCGACATCCGCATCCTTGGCTGCGACCCTGTCGATTCGGTTTGGGTGCAAGTGGCCAACGAGATGCAACGATTTGGCTGGGCGAGAGAATCTTCCCTGTTGCCAGCAGTGGTTCCGGATGATCCGATATCTGAGTTTATCTCCACATTTTCCGATACCCACTTGATCATCTTCCTTATTTTCATTAGCATCATCACCGTAGCTTACATCATGCGCAAGTTGATGCGCATGGATGCCCCCATTGTACACTTTCGGGATATCGGTTCGTTTTATCCAACCCTGCTTGCGCTCATCGTGGCGGCATCGGCCACCTTCTATGCCAGCATCCAGACATTTGCCCCGGAGGTGTGGCGCCATTTCTATTACAATCCAACGCTCAACCCTTTCGACGTGCCGCCCATCCTCTCGGTCTTCCTCATCTCCGTATGGGCGATGCTCATTGTAGGCATTGCTGCACTGGACGATGTACGTAGGCTGTTGCCGATGGGCGATGCCTATACTTACCTGTGCGGACTTGCCGCCGTGTGTGCGGTCAATTACATTGTGTTCAGCATCACCACCCTCTATTATATAGGTTATCTCTTTCTGTGTACCTATATCTATTATGCCCTGCACCGATACTTTATGAGAAGCCGGTTCCGTTACACCTGTGGACAATGTGGAACACCGCTCAAACATAAGGGACGATGCCCCAACTGTGGCACACTGAACGGATAGGCAGCGCATTTTTCCTCATAAATTAGGATTTCATAACTGAGCCATTCGTCGTATCTTTGCAGACATCAATTAACACATCTGCATAGATTATGAATGCAAAATATCTACTGATGACGCTCACTATGGTAGTCTCTACCGCGTATGCCGACCCGTTGCCGGCCGACGTGACAGGGATTGCCGACACATCCCGTGTCATCGACCTCGATGAGATTATCATCGTGTCACAGCCCAAAGAGTCGTTTCTTCTTCGCCGCCAGGCCGTAGGCAGCAATATGTTTTCTGCTGCCGACCTGCGTGGTGTCGGTGCCACCGACCTCCGTTCGCTTGCGGCATACGTCCCCTCGTTTGTTGTGCCTCAGTACGGAGCTCGCTATACGAGCAGTATGTATGTAAGGGGAGTGGGAGCGAGAAGCGGAAGCCCTGCCGTGGGTGTATATTTGGACCAAATCCCCCTGATGAGCCGCAGTGCCCAAAACCACCACAGCTATGGACTGGAGCGTGTGGACATCTTGCGTGGCCCGCAAGGCACCCTGTATGGCATCAACACCGAAGCCGGTCTGGTTCGCATGTACACGGCCAATCCCATGCATGCACAGGGCACACGCATAGAAATCGGTGGCGGTTCCCATGCGTTGCGGAGTGTAGAGGCAACCCACGCCGCCAAACTCTCCGACAAGCTCGCCTGCTGGGTAGGCGGATTCTATAACGGCACCCACGGTTATCTGCGCAATGTCACCAATGGCCAGCATGCCGACGACAGCAACGAGGCAGGTGGTCGCATGCGCTGGCTCTGGCAACCCGACAGCAAGTTCACACTCGATGCGATGGTAGATTACCAGTATGTGCACCAGCATGCCTTCCCGTATGGACGGCTGAACGAGGAGGGAACGGCCGAAGCCCCAGCCACCGGCACCACCAACCTGTACCGCCGCAGCATGCTCAACGCCGGGCTTACGCTCACCCGTCTGCTCGGCACATGGGGAACGTTTACCTCCA
>JBJEAU010000145.1:0-25904 GCA_051869355.1 Prevotella sp.
GGGGCGCTATTCATGGCATTTAGGTCACCTAAAAGCCATGTTTAGCGCCCCTAAACGTGGCCTTTGGCGCTGGCAGATGCCACTCCCATCGCCCGCAACAGCCATTGCTGCGGTGGGCAACAAGTCTTAAAAAACCTTATATCGGCACTTTTCTGAAAAAATTTCATCTTTTCCACTACCCGTTTTTGCGCCTTCGTTGTCATATAAGTGAATAGGTTCTTTTATAACAGTACGACACAAATGTACTTTTTTTAACTCGTTCTTTAGGCTGATATAGGGCATTAGGTTTTTTGAGGAGAAAGATTGTTTTTTCAGGGATAATAACAACACAAGCACGAAATACAACAAAAGACTATATCAACATCTATGAGACGAGCATTGATCCACACGGGCCGGCAGATAGCCGGCTGTGCCCTGACTGCGATAGCGGCCGCCCTGCTCACGGGGTGTGGCGCACAGCGGCCTTGGGGCTTCAAGACCGATTATTTCGGCATCCAACTGAATGACAAGGGGTATATCACGAGTATGAAAAATACTACTGTGAAGCCCTATCGCGAGTTTAGCCCGGCAGACAAGCCCTCGCCACTGCTGTCGCTCTACGACAGTAAGCAGAAAGCTTACTACCAGCCCACCGGCGCCACCTACGACAAGGGCTGCCATACCGTCACCCTTACTTATCCCCAAGGACAAGTGGCTAAAGTGAGCGTAGAGCAGAAGCAGAAATATCTGAAACTGACACTCAAGAGCCTCGACAACCGCGGTGGAGTGGATGCCATACAGTGGGGTAGCTACTATACGAACATCGACAACCTGCTTGGCGAAATCATCGGTGTGGCCCGCGATACCAGCGATGCCGTCAACTATGCCATCGGCATGCTTGGCTTAGACGACAACACCATCGGCTGTACCGCCGACTTGGAAGGCGATGCCGCTCCTTTCGAATACATTATCCACACGCCGGATGCCAAGCAGTGGCCGCTGCCCGCAGACCTGCACGAAGGACAGAAATTCTCCATAGGTGGCGACGGGTACAGCGACGTGGCATTCTATTCACACAAGGAACCTTACTACCGCATCATGTACGGTAACGCCGCGCAGGTGGATGACAAGGGACGCATCTACCTGAACTACCAATCGCGTGACAGGAGGCAACATAGACAGGTGCTCTACTCGCTCATCCCGCACATGGAGGTAAACAAGGCCAACCACATCGACGTGGAGCCGATTCCTGGAGTAGACTTCATCGGTTCGTCGGTAGCCCTTTGGGGTAGCCCAGACAGCACCGCGCTAATGGATGTGATACAGACCATCGTCAAATCGGAGGGTCTACCCTACCCCACCGTACGCGGCAAGTGGGTAAAAGATCCCGCCGCCTACTCGCCCGATGCCATTACCAGCGGACAGAAATACGACAGCATCATATCCTATACCAAGAAGTTAGGCTTTCCGGCCATCCACGCCTACGACCAAGGCTTTATACGCCCCAATCGTGCCAACGGTGGCTGGTTGGACGGTGTCGACGAGCACCGCAGACCTTTCCGGTTTGCCTCAGGCAACAAGACCCACCGCGAGTTTGCCGACATGGCTGCCGCAGAGGGACTGATGCTGGGCCGTGTATGTGTCTCCAACTCGCTCTATCCCGGCACGCAGGATACGAGTCCGGTACCAAGCGATAGCCTATGTTACCAACAGCTCCGCAAACTGACACATGACATCTCTGCCGAAGACACCCTCATCTACATAGACGACCCCACCTATATGGAGGAGATAGCCAGTTGGCAGGCTCATTGCCCCAATCTGAACATGGTGAAAATAGGCAAGGAACTTATCCACTACCTCGGTGTGTCCACCACGGCACCATATCGCCTGCTTAAGGTGAAACGAGGCTATTGGGGGACCAAGCCTGCCGCACACCGCAGCGGCGACGAAGTACGCAAACTACAGGTTACCATCGAGGCGGGCTACGACGGCATCATCCCCAACCTTGCCTTGCACGATGAGATTGCACACCACTATGCCGAAATAGCCAAGCACAGCGGCATCACGCTGTACGATTTCGACGGTCAGGAATTCCTTTTCAACAACGGTCACGGCTATTATAATGTGAAAAGATTTTTCCGCAACATGTTCGATCATGCCCAGAAGCTCGGTGTGCCGTACATCCGCTTCTCGGGGTCAACCCTTTCTGAGGGGTCGTGGCATTACCAAAGTGTATGGAACGTAGGCGGAGGCCGAAACCTGTACAATGTCGACACCCGTACATGGGGACACGACACCAGCCAGGGTAAGGATTTGAGGGATGTGACCTACTCCAACTATTATCCTGTATCGTTTGGTGGCAACTTTGCCATCAAGGACACCTCTACCGTGGAGCAATATGAGCACATCGAGGCCATCGCCACGGGCTATGGTGCCACCTACTTCATGTCTCTGAACCAAGACGATGTGGAGAAGTGTCCCCAAAAGGAACAGATATTCCAAACCATCCGCACATGGGAGAACGCCCGACACGCCAACGCTTTCCCACGCAGCATCAAGAAACTGTTGATGAGACCCGAATACAGCTGGAGGCTCAAGGAATGGGACGACGGCAACACCTGGACGCTCTACCGTATGGAGAACGGCAGTCCCTGCCAAGAGTTTACGCTGCATAAAGCCAAAGGATATTAAATCTTTCGTTATATGAAGCATATCACATTCAGAAGATGGTTGATGTCGCTATGTGTGGCAGCAACTTGTCTTTCGGCCTCGGCCATCGACCTCAAGACGCGCTTCGCCACCTTCCGCGTGGACAAGAAGGGGTATATCGTCAAGATTGCCGACCTACAGACGGGCAAGGACTATGTGCCTAAGGGGCATCCGTCGCCTATCATCCAACTGTACGACGGCAAGGACTATCTGACTCCCGTCAAATTCGCAGCCAACGGCAACCGCTGGCAGATTACTTTCAGCAACGGTTCCGTGGCCACGGTCAACTATGCGGACAAGGGTACCTATATCCGCATGCAACTGGAGGCGCTCACCAAGCGCGACCACATCCAAGCCATCTGCTGGGGACCCTACGCCACCACCTTATCCAAATATATAGGCGAGACCGTGGGCGTGGTGCGCGACGGCGAGTTTGCCATCGGCGTGCAGCCGCTTCAAATCAGCACCTCAGAGGGCAGGCCCCACTTGGGCGACGATGCCACCGGCGGCTACTATGTACGTCCACTGCCCGGACAGACAGTGCCCGAAGAATACCAAGACAAGATAGGCCAGCAGGTGGCAGACATCAATGTCAATGAGAAAGGCGACATGCCCGAATGTATCCGTCTCATCCGCGGCAATGCGGCTGTGGAACGCGACTATGGCAGCGACATCCAGTTTTTCTCCCGCGACTGGCGTACCGCACGCACAGTAGACCTGTATGGCCGCAGGCAGCACATCGTGTCGTTAGACAGCGACTTCATAGGTTCCTCCATCGCTCTTTTCGCCGTGCCAGATGGCCAAGCCGTGGAGACGATAGGACAGATAGAAGTGGCAGAGGGGTTGCCCCATCCGATGAAGGACGGACAGTGGATCAAGCAACGCAAGTTGCCCAATCCGGCCTATATGCTCTACGAAGGCTCCTCGCCAGACCATGCACTCGATTATGCCGACTCCTGCGGCTTCCACTTGGTACATATCGGCGATATCTTCAAGAGCTGGGGGCACTTCGACCTCCATACGCGCCGCTTTCCGCAAGGAGCAGCCCAGATCAAGGCGTTTACCGACAAGGCGCGGCAACGGGGCATCGAGATAGGTGTACACACGCTGACCATGTTTACCTCTACCCACGACCCCTACGTCACCCCCATCGCCAGCGACAGCCTCTGTATCTCGGGCAGTGCCAAACTCAGCAAGGCCATCAGCGCCACCGACAAGGAGATTGTGATTGATTCGCCCGAGTTTTTCACCTATCTCGGCGAGACACACTCGGCCAAGATAGGTGGCGAGATCATCTCTTACCGCAGTATCAGCAAGGATGCACCCTACAGGCTGCTCGACTGCACGCGCGGACAGTTCGGCACCAAGGCCACCGACCATCAGGCGGGCGACCGCATCGACAAACTGGTCAACAACTGTTACAGTGGTTTCTTTCCCGACATCCGTCTCCAGCAGGTCTACGCCAAACGGTTGGCTGAGGTCTGCAACGAGACAGGTATCGGTCTCATGGACTTCGACGGTTACTACGGCGGCTCGCCTACTGGACACGGCTGTCTGGGTGCCTCGATGTTCCTGAAACAGTGGTACGACGGACTGGCCGACAAGGGCATCATCTCGTGCGGCTCGTCCACGTTCCATTACTGGTGGCACATCTACACTTTCATGAACTGGGGCGAACCCTGGTACAGCAATCTTCGCCAAAGCCAAGTCAACTACCGCTTGGAGAACCAGCGCTATTTCGAACGCAATCTCATGCCCGGCATGCTCGGGTGGTTTAAGTTGGAACAGACGTACCGTCCGGAAGACATAGAGTGGATTCAGGCCCGTAGCGCGGCTTTCAATGCCGGCTACCTGCTCCGCGTCGACGAGAGTATCGAGCAGAATGGTTTCAAGAGCCGGTTGTTTGAGGCCATCCGCGAGTGGCAGAAAGTGCGCAACGGCGGATTCTTGACCGAAGCACAGCGTGAGGAACTGAAAAATCCACGCAACGAGTATCACCTGGAGCGCAACGGCGACAACCGTTGGACACTCTACCGTGTGGCGCTCAAGGGAGGCAACCGCCACAAGCACCGCTTTGTGCAGACCGGCGAACCGCTGCTGTCTCGTTGCACGTTTGAGAATCCGTACGAGACACAGCCCATCCAGTTTTACGCCACCATCGAGGCTGGCGAGCAGGCCGACGCCACCCTTAGCCACCTGCAGATACAGGTCGAGGGAGCGGCAACCATCGAGATTCCGATGGCCATGAAGGCCGGCCACAAACTCTACTGCGACGGCAAGACCGTATATGTGTGCAACGGCACGTGGCAGACACTGGCCAGCTATCCCATCCCCGACACCGCGCTGTGGAGCAACGGCACCAACAACGTGACCTTGTCGTGCGAATTCTCGTCAGAGAAGGCTCCTGCCATCAACGTGGAGTTCAAGGCAATAGGCCATGCCGAGCAGATAGGCCGATAACACCATAAGCCGCCCCACGCGGCCACCGAATAAGCAGGCCGTGTGCCCCTACCCACCATTGGGAGAATGACCCCGATGGAGACGGTAGCGGCACACGGCTTTGCTATACATGGCGTTTAGCCTACCTAAACGTGGCATTTAGCCTGCCTAAACGTGGCGTTTACGATTGTCTTAGTGTCACTGATGTCGGTAAAAAACAATTCACGGAACAGTTTCTGCAATACATCAAAAGGCTAAAAAAAAGAAAAAATCGGCCGGAATGTAAAAAAAACATGCTTTTTGACTACCCATTTTGACCCTTTGGTTGTCATATAGGTGATAGGTTCTTTTATAGTAAGTACAGCATAGTGTACTAATTTGTTAATAACTCGTTCTTTAGGCTGAGATAGGCCTTAGTCTCTTTTAGGGTAAAAGATGTTTTCAAGGATTTAACACATAACGAATAAGAGAAGAAAAAGACAGAGACTAAGATATGAGACGAGAAAAGAAACTTACCAGACGCGCCTACAGGCAGGGGGCTGCCATGCTGATGGCAGCCCTGCTGTGTGGGTGTGGCGCGCAGAAGCCGTGGAGCTTCAAGACAGATTACTTCGGTATCCAACTCAACGACAAGGGCTACATCACCAGTATGAAGAACATCACGGTGAAACCTTATCGCGAGTTCAGTCCGGCTGACAAGCCATCGCCCCTGCTGTCGCTCTATGACAGCCAGAGCAAGGTGTATTACCAGCCCGAGCACGCCGACTACGACAAGCGAGCCGGCATCATCACCCTCTCTTATCCGCAAGGACAGGTGGCCAAGGTGAAACTGACCCCTAAGGACAAATATATTAAGATGACGCTCGAGAGCCTCGACAACCGTGGCGGAGTGGATGCCATCCAGTGGGGCGACTACTACACCAACATCGACAACCTGCTGGGTGAGATCATCGGTGTGGCACGCGACACGAGTGATGCCGTCAACTACGCCATCGGTATGCTGGCACTCAACGACAACACCATCGGCGGCACCGCCGATATCGAGGGCGACGCACCTCCTTTCGAATACATCATCCATACACCGGATGCCAAACAGTGGCCGTTGCCTTCCGACCTGCATGAGGGACAGAAGTTTTCGCTGGGTGGAGACGGTATCAGCGACGTGGCTTTCTATGCGCACAAGGAACCCTACTACCGCATCATGTACGGTAACGCCGCACAGGTGGATGACAAGGGACGTATCTTCTTGAACTATCAGTCGCGCGACAGGACGAAGCCCCGTCAGGTGTGCTACTCACTGATTCCGCACATGAAAGCCAACATCCCCAACCATATCGACGTGGAGCCCATCCCCGGCGTAGACTTCATCGGTTCGTCGGTAGCCCTTTGGGGTAGCCCCGACAGCACCGCGCTGATGGATGTGATACAGACCGTCGTGAAATCGGAAGGTCTGCCTTATCCGACCGTCAACGGCAAGTGGATCAAGGACCCGGCTGCCTATTCACCCGATGCCATGACGAGCGGACAGAAGTACGACAGCATCATCGCTTACACCAAGCGCTTGGGCTTCCCCGCCGTGCATGCTTACGACCAAGGCTTCCTGCGTCCTGACCGTGCCACCGACGGCTGGCTGGACGAGGTAGACGAGCGCCGCAAGCCGTTCAAGTTTGCCTCTGGACGCAAGTCGCACAAGGAGTTTGCCAACATGGCAGCCGCCGAGGGTCTGATGTTGGGTCGGGTATGTATCACCAACTCGTTGGCTCCCGGCACCCAAGATGCCAGTCCTGTGCCCAGCGACAGCCTCTGCAGCCAGCAGCGCCGCAAGCTGATGCGCGACCTTACGCCCGAAGATACCCTTATCTATATCGACGACCCCACCTATATGGAGGAGATTGCCAGCTGGGAGGGCCACTGCCCCAACCTGAACATGATCAAGATAGGCAAAGAACTCATCCACTACCTCGGTGTGTCAGACAAGGCTCCTTACCGCCTGCTCAATGTGAAGCGCGGCTACTGGGGCAGCAAGCCTACGGCCCACCGCAGTGGCGACGTGGTGGAGAAGCTGCAGGTAACCATCAACTACGGTTACGACGGCATCATCCCCAACATCGCCTTGCAAGACGATATCGCACGCCTGTATGCCAAGATAGCCAAGCGCAGCGGTCTGACGCTGTACGACTTTGACGGTCAGGAGTTCCTCTTCAACAACGGTCACGGCTACTACTCGGCCAAGCGGTTCTTCCACACCATGTTCGACTATGCCAAGCAGCTTGGTGTGCCCTACATCCGCTTCTCGGGTGCTACCCTGTCGGAGGGTTCATGGCACTACCAGAGTGTATGGAATGTGGGTGGAGGTCCTAACCTCTACAATGTGAACACCCGTACGTGGGGAAGCGCCACCAGTCAGGGCAAGGACCTGAGGGATGTGACCTACTCCAACTACTATCCGGTTTCGTTCGGCGGCAACTTTGCCATCAAGGATACCTCGTTTGTAGAGCAGTACGAGCACATCGAGGCCATCTCGGTAGGCTATGGTGCCACCTACTTCATGAGTATCAATCAGGATGACGTGGAGAAGTGTCCGCAGAAGGACCAGATCTTCCAGACCATCCGCACATGGGAGAACGCCCGTCACGCCAATGCTTTCCCGCGCAGCATCAAGAAACTGCTGATGAAACCCGAATACAGCTGGCGCCTCAAGGAGTGGGAAGACGGCAACACCTGGACGCTCTACCGCATGGAGAACGGCAGTCCTTGCCAAGAGTTTACACTGCACAGAGCAAAAGGTTATTGATCTATACTATCCGCTTCGCCCCCAACCCCTCACCCAAGGGGAGTTGGGGGTATTGCCTTTTTTAACCACCAACACCATCACCCAATATGTACACACGACACATCCTTAGCTTGCTGCTTATCATCCTTTGCGGCAGCGCAAGCGCACAAGACTTTTGCGGACAAGTAGACCGCATGATGGGCACCGGAGGAGATGCCCGCGTGGCACCCGTTGCAGCCCTGCCTTTCGGCATGATGCAGATTGGTCCCGACACCCGTCCTTCCGGGTCGGGCTATCATTACGACGACAAGCAGATCATCGGCTTCAGCCACCTCCACAAGAGCGGTGGCGGTTGCGCCGACTTCCTCGATATCCTCTTCATGCCATTGCGCCCTCAGCAGGAGGGTTTTGCGCTCACCGAATTGCGTACCCGGCAACTCACATCCGAACTGAGACACGACCGAGAAACCACTGCGCCGGGCTACTACAAGGTGGTGATGTACGAGGGTGACGTGGAGACGGAACTCACAGCCACCCGCCGCTGCGGCCTGCAGCGCTACCACTTCCGCAAACCGGGTCGCCGACAGGTACTTATCGACTTGGAGCACGGTTCCACTTGCGGCTGTACCATCCAGCCGGAACATGATGTTGATACCGTGTACGATGCCTACATTGAGCAGGTGGATGCCTATACTGTAAAGGGCTACCGCAAATCCAACGGTTGGGTGTACAACCAGCATATTTATTTTTACACCACATTCTCGTCGCCCATCCGCTCGGTGGCACTCTATGTGGACAACCACCGCGTGAACACCGTGCAGGGCGTACGGGGAGAGAACGTGAAGATGGTGGTAGACTTGGATGGAGACCCCACCACCGTGGATGTGAAGACGGCCATATCGGGGGTCGATATGGAGGGTGCCCGCGCCAACCTGTTGGCCGAGGCCAAGGATGTGACATTCGACCAAGCACGTGCCGAAGCCACTGCCTTGTGGAACCGAAACTTGGCCCAGATAGAGGTGAAGACACCGGTCGACAAGCGCCGCCGCATCTTCTACACCTCGTTACACAATGTATTGCTCTACCCCATGCTGTCGTCGGATGTCGATTTCCGCTTCCGTGGCCCCGACGGGCAGATTCATCGCACCGACGGTTTCGACTATTACGGTGCCGTGGTAGGTCTTTGGGACACTTTCCGGGCTGCCTGCCCGCTCATGGCCGTACTGCAACCCGATGTGATGCGCGACTATGTGAAGACCGCTTTGCAACATTTCCGCATTTGCGGACAGTTGCCTATCTGGACCTTAGCAGGCCAAGAGACCTACCAGATGATAGGCTTACATTCGATGCCGCTGATTACCAACTGTTACCAAAACGGCATCCGAGGTTTTGATACACAACTGGCACTGCAGGCCATGACCACATCGGCCCTGCGCGACACATGTGGCTATTCGATGGGTTATTTCGTCGGGATGCAGAACTACAAGCGTTACGGCTACGTACCGTGCGATTTGGAAATGGAAGCTACGGCCCGTACGCTCGAATATGCTTTCGACGACGAGGCCATCGCCCGCTTTGCCGACCTCATCGGAAACACAGAGACGGCCACGCTTTTCCACCAGCGCGGCCAGAATTACCGCAACGTGATCGATCCTGTCACCAAGTTGGCCAGAGGTCGTGACAGTCACGGCGGATGGCGCACTCCCTTCTATCCGCTGCGCTCCGAGCACCGCCGCGACGACTACTGCGAGGGCAACGCATGGCAATGGACCTTCTTTGTACCGCACGACGTAGAGGGACTGACCCAGATCATGGGCGGCAAACGAAAGATGGAAGCCAAGATGGACTCGCTCTTCAGCATGTCATCGGCCATTGAGGGAGAGAACGCATCCGGCGACATCTCCGGACTTATCGGCCAATATGCCCATGGCAACGAGCCGGGACACCATACCATCTACATGTACAACCGCGTGGGTGCTCCTAAGAAGACACAGACGCTGGTGCGCCGCGTACTCGACACGCTCTACGATGCCACGCCTACCGGCATCTGCGGCAACGAGGACACAGGGCAGATGAGTGCATGGTATGTATTTAGCGCATTGGGCTTCTACCCGATGGATCCGGTTTCGGGCCAGTACGAAATAGGCACCCCATCGTTTGAGGAGGCCACCCTGCACCTGCCGTCGGGCAAGGATTTCACCGTCAAAGCTGTCGGTCTCACCGCTGACAAGTGTCTGGTAAAACGGGTATTGCTCAACGGCAAGCCCCTCAACCGCACCTATATCACCTTCCAAGAGGTGCTCGACGGTGGCGAACTGGTGTTTGAGATGAAATAACAACAAAAAAATCATACATTCACTTATGAATCGAATTTATATCGGCATTTTATGCCTCTGCATTGCCGCTATGGCCTATGGAGGAAAGAAAGAAAAGACAAGCAAGAACACCCCGAAGCCTGTTGCATCCATCGCCCGACCGCTCAATCCGATAGCGCCGCCGGGACTGTACATCGCCGACCCCGAGGCACGTGTCATGCCCGACGGACGGGTATATATCTACGGCTCGTTAGATGAACCCGGCAACACATGGTGCTCGCATCATTATGATGTTCTGTCCAGCACCGACCTGGTACACTGGAACGTGGAACAGACCTCCTTTGCCACCCGAGGCGAGGGCAAGCAGACCGACTACACAGACCGAGTGCTCTATGCGCCCGACTGTATCTATCATCAGGGCAAGTATTACCTGTATTACTGCCTCGCAGATGGTGGAGACGACGAGGGCGTAGCCGTTTCCGACTCGCCGTACGGCCCTTTCAGAGACGGAACGGTCATCCAGAGAGCCAAGGGGATAGACCCTTCGGTCTTCATCGATGACGATGGACAAGCATACCTGTTCTGGGGGCAAGCCTACGCCAAAGGTGCCAAACTCAGCAAGGACATGCGCTCCATCGAAGGTGAGATACACGACAGCCTGCTTACCTACCAGGAGCATGCTTTCAACGAAGCCAGTTCGGTACGCAAGCGCAATGGCATCTATTATTATATCTACGGAGGGCACCAGCGGCACGGAGAATCCAACTGTGCCACACTCAACTACGCCACCGCCACTTCACCGTTTGGGCCTTATACCTACAGGGGTGTCATCATCGACAATTATCATAGCAACAAGGCCGTTGTCAACAACCACGGTTCCATTGTCGAGGTCAATGGCCAGTGGTATATCTTCTATCACCGTCCCACACACGGCTGGGCAAACATGCGAAAGGTGTGTGCAGAACCCATACACTTCAATGCCGACGGCACCATCGACGAGGTGGTCATGACCACACAGGGTATCGGCGGCCCCATCGACCCGAAACTGCGCATGGATGCCGCCAGGGCTTGCGAACTCAAAGGGCATCTGATGATCAAGGTGCGCCGTCCGGCACATGATATTCCCGTGGAATATCTATCGGAGATTCGTAACAACGATGTAGCCCACTGGCGCTACTTCGATTTCGGACGCAAGAGTGTCAGCCGATTCACCTGTAAGACCACCGGCCCATGCCAAGCTGGCCGCATCGAACTGCACATCGACACGCCCGAAGGCCCCATCATCGGCACCTGCCGCATCCAACCACAATCGGGAGACGTGGCATACGCCATCCACAGCACAGCGGTGACAGAGGTCAGCGGTGTCCATGCCTTGGTGATGGTGTTTAAAGGCGATCAACCCGAAAACAAAGACCAAAACCTGATGAACCTGGAATGGTTCCAATTTGAATAAACAATATGAACAAAAGACTATCCCACCTGCTGGTGCTCGCCACCGTGAGCATCGGCATGGCCGCACAGACCACTTGGCACGTGTCGGCCACCAAGGGCAACAACAGCAACAACGGTTCCGAGACCCAGCCATTACAGACCATCAATGCAGCGGCACAGCGTGCCATGCCTGGAGACTTCATCACCGTACACGAGGGTATCTATCGCGAAAAGGTGGTGCCCCCAAGAGGCGGCATATCCGACAAGCAGCGCATCACGTATCAGGCCGCCGAGGGCGAGAAAGTGATCATTACCGGCTCAGAACCCGTCAAAGGCTGGACCCGTGTCAACGACCACACGTGGAAGGTGACACTTCCCAACTCGTTTTTCGGTACCCGCAATCCTTTCGATGAGCAGATTTACGGCAGTTGGTATCACGGTCACGGCCGCCCTAACCACACGGGCTTTGTCATTCACGGTGACCGCCGCCTCCGCGAGACATTCTCTTTGGCCGAAGTCATGGCACCCATCGACGGGACACCGCGCTTCTATGCCGAAGCCGACGGCAACGGCGGCCCGGTGCTAATGAATCTGGAGTGGGTACGCCCCTCACGCGGAGAGAAAAAGACCTCTATGCAAGCCTCTGTGAAAGGCGGCGACCAGAGTATCTGCATCGCCATCGTCGACCGCTGGCCTTTCGGCTATCTGCGCGACGGTTCCCAGATGTTTTTCGAGGATGTCGACTTCGGCAAAGGGTCCGACACGCTCTTCGTGCAGGCTGCCACGCTGGCCAAGGCGGGCATCATCGAGGCACGCATAGACGACCCCAACGGCACCCCTGTCAGCGCCTACATCACCAACACCGGCGATTGGGAACGCTTCAGCGTTTTCCCCATCGTGCTCCACAACCGCCTGCATGGTCGTCACCACGTCTACGTCACCGTCAAGGCTCCCACGCCCAAGATGGACGGCCAGACCACCATCTATGCACAGTTTGCCAAAAGCGTGGACCCCAACAAGGAGCAGGTGGAGGTCACCGTTCGCCCCGAAGTCTTCTATCCCGACCATACGGGAGTGGACTACATCACCGTACGGGGATTCACCCTGCAGAATGCGGCCACCAACTGGGCACCGCCCTCAGCCGAACAACCGGGACTCATCGGCCCCCACTGGGCCAAGGGATGGGTGATTGAGCACAACACCATCTGCCGCTCGCGCTGCTCAGGTATCTCCTTGGGTCGTCCCACCTACGGCCACGCCCACCACTACCAGTACCTGCCGCCCCGCATCTATGCTGACCCAGAGGGTGGACAGACCGTAGAGCAACTTAGAGACTATTTTGAGAACGCTTCGTGGGACAAAGACGAGGCCGGACACCACATCGTCCGCCACAATCACATCTACGACTGTGGCCAAGCGGGCATTGTGGGATGTAGCGGCGGCGCATTCAGTCTCATCGAGGGCAACGAGATACATGACATCTGTATGGGCGAGACTTTTACCGGTGAGGAAATGGGCGGTATCAAACTCCATTTCGCCAACGATGCCGTCATCCGCGGCAACCACATCTACCGCTGCGTCCGTGGTCTGTGGCTCGACTGGGGTGGACAAGGCATGCAAGTGACGGGCAACCTCTTTCACGACAACAATGAGCAAGAAGACATCTTCATCGAGGTATGCCACGGCCCTATCCTCTTGGCCAACAACATCCTGCTCTCACGCCAAGCACTCAATCTGGCACAAGGTATCGCCTGTGCACACAACCTGATTGGCGGCAAGGTGTTTGCCGGGCGCGACCGCTGTGCAGGTGGACGCTACACCTATTACTACCCCGCCCACAGCACCCAATCGCTCGGCAAGGCTCCCAACCTCGGCGGTGACCTGCAATGGCACAACAACCTGCTTCTGCCGGTAGCCAAACTGGAGGGATGGGACGAGCCGGAGCATCCCATCGACATCGTGGCCAACAGCACGATGCCTGAGGGCAGTACAGCCACACTGGAGGAGCGTGCCGACGGATGGTATCTCTCGCTCAACGCCAACAGCTGGCAAGACCAGACGAAGCACAAGTTGGTGACCACCGCCACACTGCGCAAACCCGTCGTGACCCAACAGGCCTTCACCAACCCCGACGGCTCGCCCGTCAAACTCAATACCGACTATCTCGGCATACGCCGCAAAGCCTCCAATCCCTCCGCAGGTCCCTTTGAGCGCAAAACAAAGGATACCAACGTATGGAAAGTTTGGAATAAGAAATAAAGGAAACAATAAAAAATGAGACATTACCTGATTGTGTTTGTATGGCTCTGTCCGCTTCTGCTCTTCGGAGCGGAAGCCAGGACAGAGCTTTGTTTTGATGCCGACTGGCTTTTCGCCCGTTATGGCCAACAAGCCGATGGCACTACGCTGCCCGAACCGCAAGGAATGGAACGTTACGACTACGATGACAGCCTGTGGCGCCAGTTGGACGTTCCCCACGACTGGGGCATAGAGGGGCCTTTCCGTCCCGAACTGGAGGGATTCACCGCCAAACTGCCTTGGCGTGGTATCGGATGGTACCGTAAACACTTCCATATCGCCGCCAAGGACCAAGGTAAGTGCTTCTATATCGATTTCGACGGGGCGATGGCCAACGCCGAGGTATGGATTAACGGACACAAAGCCGCCGAGAGGCCCTACGGCTACATCTCCTTCCGCGTCGACATCACCCCCTATCTGCGCTATGGCGACGACAATGTAGTAGCGGTGCGCCTCAACACCGAGATTTTGGGCTCACGATGGTACCCAGGAGCAGGTATCTACCGCCATGTGCGGTTGGTGAAGACACAGCCGCTGCATGTCGCCCACTGGGGCGTGTTTGTCACCACCCCCATCATCACCGACCGCCAAGCCACAGCTGCCGTCAGGGTGAAGGTAGACAACTGTAGCGACACGCCAGCTCCCTACCGCATGCGCATCGACATCTATGAGACCGACGAGGCCGACCGCATCGGCAAGCGGGTAGCCTCTGCCCGCAGCGTACTGTTGCAAGCTGAGGCCGGAAGCAGTCGGGAGGACAGTCTCCACCTCACCGTGGCGCACCCCAAGCGCTGGAGCTTGGAACAGACCCACCGATACGTGGCGCGCGTCACCCTCTTAGACGACCACAACCGCACCACCGATGTCTACGACACACCGTTCGGATTCCGCACCATCGAGTTTACCCACGACAACGGATTTCTCCTCAACGGCAAGCGAGTCCAACTGCAAGGTACCTGCAACCACCACGACCTTGGGGCTTTGGGTGCGGCCATCAACACAGCCGCCCTCAAGCGCCAGCTCACCATTCTCAAGAGTTTTGGCTGCAATGCGCTGCGCACTTCGCACAATCCACCCGCTCCCGACCTGCTCACGCTGGCCGACAAGATGGGATTCGTGGTCATGGACGAAGCCTTCGACTGCTGGAATCATGGCAAGAAGCAGGGCGATTACGGTTCCCTCTACCCCGAATGGCATGAGCGCGACATCGAATCGCTCGTCTGCCGCGACCGCAACCATCCCAGCGTCATCCTATGGAGCACGGGCAACGAGGTACACGAACAGTATTACCCCGAAACGGGTGTGGCACGCCACCTGACCGAGGTGGTACACCGTTTCGACACCACCCGCCCTGCCACCTTCGGTGCCTCCTATCCCAGCATATCGGCCGTCAACGGCACGGAGATGCAGGTCGATGTGCATGGCATGAACTATGCCGCCGGTGTCTATGGAGGTCCCAAGTTTTATGGCGACTTCCTCAACAAGCCCGGCCACGAGCACCTCTCCGGTTACTCCAGTGAGAGCAGTTCTACGATGAGTTCGCGCGGTGAGTATTTCCCTCGCCGTTTCCAAGTTTCCTCCTACGATCTCACCGAACCCGGATGGGGCGGTCTGCCCGACTGGGAGTTTGCCGCACTCGACCGCTATCCCGGCATCTGTGGCGAGTTTGTGTGGACCGGATTCGACTATCTGGGCGAGCCAACGCCCTTCAACAGCGACCAAAGTGTGTTGCTGAACCATGCTGCGGCCAAGTCGGCTGCCGAGATGGAAGAACTACGGAAAAAGTTGGCCGAGATAGAGACCAACCGCCCTACCTCGCGCAGCAGTTATTTCGGAATCGTGGATCTCGCCGGCTTCCCCAAAGACCGTTACTATCTCTACCAGTCGCGCTGGATGCCTGAGCAACCGATGGCACACATCTTGCCTCACTGGAACTTCCCCGACCGGGTAGGACAGAAGACCCCTGTCTTCGTCTACACCTCGGGCGACGAGGCCGAACTGTTCCTCAATGGCCGCTCGCTGGGCCGTAAGCGCAAGGGCGAATACGAATATCGGTTGCGATGGGACGATGTGGTCTATGAACCAGGCGAACTGCGCACCGTGGCCTATAAGAACGGACAGCCATGGGCCACTGATACCGTGCAGACCACCGGCGAGGCAGTGGCCATCAAGCTCTCTGCCGACAAGACCACGTTGGCAGCCGATGGCAGCGACTTGGTCTTCATCCGCATCTCCCTCGTCGACAGCGAGGGTCGTGAGGTTCCCACCGCCGAACCCCTCATCCGCTGCTCCACCGAGGGCTGTGGACGGGTAATAGCCACCGACAATGGCGACGCGGCAAGCCTCATCCCGTTCCAAGAGACTTCGCGTACAGCGTTCAACGGACTGCTGCTGGCCCTTGTCAAAGCCGACAAGGGCCAGCGAGGCACCCTCCGGTTCACGGCCGAAGCCGACGGACTGTCCAGTGCTTCGCTATCGATTAAGGTAAAACGATAAACTAAGGGGACGTAAGCAGCACTTGCGCCCCCCAACTACGGCATTTGGTCACCGTACAGCATTTGGAGTACGGGCGTATGGCATTTGCGATACGGGCGTACTCCAAATGCGATACGACCGAACGGCATATGCGATACGGTGAGCAAACGACATCCCGCCACCCGCAATATGCCACATCCAAAAGGTCAAAATCTAAGCTCCGGCCACCTCATGGTAGCGGTCGAGGAGCCACTGGCGCTGCTCCGCAATAGTCATGTGACTGTTGTCGAGCAAGAGGGCATCGTCTGCCTTTCGCAGGGGCGACACCTCACGATGCGTATCGATATAGTCGCGCTCCTCCACGTTGCGCAGAATCTCGTCAAAGTCGGCCGGCATACCTTTCTGTGCCAGTTCGTCAAATCTACGTTGTGCCCTTACCTCAGCCGAAGCCGTGACAAACACCTTGAGTTCTGCCTCAGGAAACACCGTGGTGCCGATGTCGCGACCATCCATCACGATGCCCTTGTCACGCCCCATCTCCTGCTGCTGTGCCACCATCGCCGTGCGCACAAAGGGCAACGCGGCCACCGGACTCACATGCTTGCTCACCTCTATCGTGCGTATGTCGCGCTCCACCAGGTCGCCATTCAGGTAGGTATCGGGGCGACCGGTCTCAGCGTTCAGGCGAAAACTGATGTGTAGCTCGTCCATGCGGCGGGCAAGGTCATCGGCCCGCACGCTACCGTCCTCGGCGAAGAGCCCGTTGCGCAGGGCAAAGAGCGTTACCGCCCTGTACATGGCGCCCGTGTCTACATAGATATATCCAATCTCTTTGGCGAGGTCTTTCGCCATCGTACTTTTGCCACACGAGGAATACCCGTCAATGGCTATGGTGATTTTTTTCATATTTGTTTATAATGTGTATGCGAAATTAATGAGTACCGAACTGCTCGATACATGATATTTGCCGTAAGCCAGATTCAGTTTCAGGCGCTCCAGATTGAGGCCTGCACCGAGCGAGAAGCCCGCGCCATGACTGCTTTCCTCGTCATCCACCCCCAGTATCTTCATCTCATTGGCCCTACGGAAGTTGTAACCGCCACCCACCCAGATAGTCTTGGAGAGCAACAGGTCAACACCCAGCACCCAGTGGTAGATGAACTTGTAGTCCCAGTGGTTCAAGTCGACGAGAGAGGCCGACACACGAAACGGCGTGTTGGCAAAGCGCTTGCTCACGCCGGCCTGCACATCGATGGGCATGCTCTCGTACTGCTCATCGTAGGCCTTCAACTGCCCACCAAGATTCTTGGCCACCAACGAGACAGACCATTCGCGCTCCGAGTCATAATAGTTGAGTCCCAAGTCCACCCCCACGGCAACCGAATTGTAATCGCCGATGTATGAAGTGATGACCTTGGCGGCAATACCACCGGCCAAACGGTCGGTCAACAGGTAGGAGAAATAGCCGGAGAGGGCAATGTCCTTGGCAGAGAACTCGCCCGTCTGCACATGGTTCTCGTCCATCTGCTTCATGGTGCCATAGTGGGCATACTGGGCAGACACTGCCACCGTAGCCCGTTCGCGTATGATGCGGTTGAAGGCAGCGCTGGCCACCTGCGAGCCCGACATATAGTTCATGTAACCCAGGCACAGGTTCCTGTCGCTGACGGTAGAGAGCAAGGCCGGATTGTGGAAGATGAGGGCCTCGTCGTCCTCTATGAGCGTAATGTTGTCGCCGCCCAATGCCGCGGCATGCGCACTGGTGGGCAAACGCAAGAAATTATACGTTGTCTGACTCTCCTGTGCCATCAAAGGGATGGCCATCCAGATGAGCAGGAGAGCAAATAAGTTTTTTTTCATTTAATTTCCACTAATTATTTGGCAAAGTTACACCTTTTTTCAAATATCTACGTTAAATTTGCAGATGAATTCACCGCCATGGTGAAAAAACCAATCACAGGCCAACCGTGGAGAAAAGAAAATCAGCGACAGCGAATGTAGACGACAAGCGGTTTCCCGGTTTCATGCTGGGACTCATCCTGGCATTGTCGGTGCTCTTCGTCGCCCTCGAATACAGTTCCTCTCCTTCCATGTCGGATGCCGACGAGGACGACTTGGAGGAGTTTGCCGAGGACATGGCACCCGACCTGTTCCCGGAGCACCCCGAGCCGTCGCCTCCCCAGCCGCCTACTGCCACCGTCACGCCCCAAATCAAGGTGGTGGACACGCCCGTGGGAGTGCCGGAGGAGATAGAGAACCTCACGAGTGAAGCACCAGATGGCGAGGACGACGCCACCGCCGATTCCAAGGCCGAGACGGAACCGCTGCCCCAGACACCCGACAACGAAGAGGCGCTCAGTTTCCGCATTGTGGAGCAGATTCCGCAGTTTCCCGGCGGCATGGAAGCACTCACCCGGTGGCTTACACAGCACCTAAGATACCCCCCGCAGGCCCGCCAGCAGAAGATACAAGGGCGGGTGGTGGTGTCGTTTATCATCAACAAGGACGGCCGCGTGACCGACGGCAAGATCGAGCAGGCGGTACATCCCCTACTCGACCGCGAGGCGCTGCGCATCGTGAGCCTGATGCCCCGCTGGACACCCGGACAGGAAAACGACAAGCCCTGCCGTACGCTCTTCGCCATCCCCATCGTGTTCCAACTGTAACCGACAAGAGACCAAGGGAAGGATAGACAGCAGCCCAATGATGAATGATGAATTATCAATTATGAATTAAATAACTTTCCCATGACAGCAGAAGAAATCCTCAAGAAAGTCAATGAGTGTCTGGACGGCATGCCGTACGACCGGAAGCCGTACTCACTCTATGAACCCGTGAAGTACGTGTTATCAATAGGCGGCAAGCGCATACGCCCCGTACTGATGTTGCTGGCATACAACCTGTTTAAGGACGACCCCGAATCGATCCTGATGCCTGCTTGTGGACTGGAGACGTATCACAACTACACGCTGTTGCATGATGATCTGATGGACAATGCCGACCTGCGTCGCGGACACGAGACCGTGCACAAGCGGTGGGATGCCAATACCGCCATCCTCAGCGGCGACTCGATGCTGGTCTTGGCCTACCAGCGTATGGCACAGTGCCGTCCCGACAAACTGCACGAGGTGATCACGCTCTTTACCGAGACGGCCCTGGAGATTGGCGAAGGCCAACAGTATGACATGGATTTCGAACACCGCGACGATGTGCGCGAAGAGGAATACATCGAGATGATCAGGCTCAAGACCAGCGTGCTGCTGGCGTGCGCCGTCAAGACTGGTGCCATCCTGGCCGATGCCTCGCCGGCCGACGCTGACACCCTCTACCGCTTCGGCGAGAAGATGGGGCTCGCCTTCCAGCTCCAGGACGATTTCCTCGACGTGTATGGCGACACCAAGGTGTTCGGCAAGGCGATAGGAGGTGACATCGTGTCGAACAAGAAGACTTTTATGCTCATCAATGCCTTCAACCGCGCCAACAGCCAACAGCTTGCCGAACTGCGCAAGTGGGTTTCGGCCACCGAGTTTGACCCACAGGAGAAGATAGAGGCCGTGACCCGCCTGTACAACGAGATGGGTATCGACCGGCTGGCACAGGAAAAGATCGCCTGCTACTTTGACGAGAGCCGCCAATGTCTCGACGCGGTACAGGTGGCAGCCGACCGCAAGCGTGAGCTGGCTCTCTACACAGAACAGATGATGAAACGCGAATACTAAATGACGACCCCATTTATCGATACGCATGCCCACCTCGACGGGGAGGAGTTCTGCAACGACCTGTCCGAGGTGATGGCCCGCGCCAAAGAGGCCGGGGTGGCCAAGGTGTTTCTCCCGGCAATCGACTTGGCCACTACCGACAGCGTACTCCGTGTCTGCGACCAATATCCGGGCTTTGCCTTCCCGATGGTGGGACTGCATCCCGAGGAGGTGAAGGCCGACTGGCGCGAGGCACTCGATGGCATCCGCGAACGACTCGAAGCCGACCGGCAGGGGCCACGCCGTTTTATCGCCATCGGCGAGGTGGGATTGGACTACTATTGGTCGCGCGAGTTTGAGCAGGAGCAGCTGGCAGCCTTTGAGACGCAGGTACAGTGGGCGGTGGAGCATCGCATGCCACTGATGATCCACTGCCGTAAGGGACAGAACGAGATGGTGCGCCTGCTCCGTCGCTACGAAGGCCAACTCTGTGGGGGCGTGTTCCACTGCTTTACGGGCAACTGTCGGGAGGCAGAAGAACTCCTGACTTTCGAGGGATTCGCCCTTGGCATCGGCGGGGTGCTCACCTTCAAGAGCAGTCACCTGCGTGAGGATCTTCCCAGTTGTGTCCCTCTGACGCGCATTGTCTTAGAGACCGACAGTCCTTACATGGCACCCGTGCCTTACCGTGGCAAGCGCAACGAGAGCGCTTATGTGGCAATGGTGTTGCGCCAGTTGGCCGCCAGTTATGGGGTGACAGAAGACGAGGTGGCGCAGATTACCACCGCCAACGTGGCACGCATTTTCGGCGTATGATTATTTAAAGAATTTTAAATTAGTCGCTTTTTGATGGCGGATTGCATTTTTTTGTGTACATTTGCAACCGCTAATTTTCTGGAGAGGTGCTCGAGTGGCTGAAGAGGCACGCCTGGAAAGCGTGTAACCGGCAAAACCGGTTCGCAGGTTCGAATCCTGTTCTCTCCGCTTGCCATGCTTGGCATGGCTTTTTTTGTATCCTTACGTGTCATCCACCCCGTCCATTTCCTGCCCCCGTCACGGATAGCGCCGATTTTAGAAACATTATACAAAAAATCTTGGTCACTCCTGTGAAATCCCTTACATTTGCACCTCTAATAAAACGCTGCGGCAAGCCGTCTACGGGGCATCTGCCTCAGCTAAAAGATATGACTATGGTTACAAAGATAACAATTAGAAAGTGGGGGATAGCTTTCCTCATGACCTGCATGCTCACCAGCCTGCTCCCTGCAGCCACTGCTGCCCCGACCGACACGGCCACCATCACCGCACAGACCGACACGATGGCGGTAGACTCGACAGACGTGCTGGCAGACGACATCATGGCCGACATGGCCGACACGATGGCCGAAGAGGGCACCATGAGTTTCCGCCAGGTGCTCAAAACCAAATTCATAGAGGGCAACGCCGGATTCATGTCACTCGTTGCGCTGGCCTTGGTGCTGGGACTGGCATTCTGTATCGAGCGAATCATCTATCTGAGCCTATCGGAGATTAACGCCAAGCAACTGATGGCGCAGCTGGAGGAGAAGATTGATGCCGGCGACATCGACGGTGCGCGCGCCCTTTGCCGCAACACCCGTGGTCCTGTGGCCGCCATCTGTCTGCAGGGTCTGCTTCGCATCCATGAGTCGATAGAGAACATCGAGCGAAGTGTAGCCTCTTACGGCACCGTACAGGCTGCCAATCTCGAGAAAGGATGCTCATGGATTGTGCTTTTCATCACGATGGCACCCTCGCTGGGTTTTCTCGGTACGGTCATCGGCATGGTCATGGCATTCGACCAAATCCAGACGGCAGGAGACATCAACCCCACCGTGGTGGCAGCCGGCATGCGCGTGGCGCTCATCACCACCATCTTCGGTATCATCGTGGCACTGATTCTGCAAGTTTTCTATAACTTCATATTGTCTAAGATTGACCATATCACCAGCCAAATGGAAGAGTCGGCCATATCGCTATTGGATGCCATCATGCGGCGCAAATCGAAGGAGGAGGCATAAGATGGGCATGGGAAACAGGTCTACCGAGCGCATATCGCGGTCTGTGTTTTACCTCGTCTTGGCAGTGGCTGCCGTGGTCTGCGGTCTCTTCTATATAGTGGGGTACGACCGCCCGTTCGAGAGCGACCCTACCTTTACCGCCCCCATGTTTACCGATGTGCTTATCGGTTTCATGCTGCTGCTCACCATAGCCGCTGTGGGCATCACGGTGTGGATGGTTGTACGCGCCATGCGTCTGGCTGGCAGCGAAGGCAAAAGGGTGAACAATATTCCGGCCCGTGCCCTCTCGTGGACGGTGGCTGCAGTCACGGCACTACTGCTCGGGGGTACCTATCTGGCAGGTTCGGGCAATGGGATTGTGGCCAACGGCGAGGAATACACCTCCGTGCAATGGCTCAAAATAGCTGATATGTTTGTCTATTCGGGGCTCACACTCATTGTCTTGGCTGCAGGTGCCATGATTTTCGGCCTCACCCGCTATTACCGGAAAGGCCGTGCGGCTACCAAGGCTGAAACATCCGACCAACAAATCCCATCCTAACATTTATCCCATGAGGTTTCGAAAGCGCTCACGCAATGCATTGGGTCTCAACACGACCTCGACGGCAGACATCTCGTTTGTGTTGCTGATTTTCTTCCTTGTCACTACATCGATGGACATGGACAAGGGACTTGCACGACAACTTCCGCAGACGGAGCAACAGGACAAACAGGTGGAGACACAGGTAGAGAAAGAAGCCGTGCTGGCCCTGCAGATTACCGCCACAGACCAACTGTTGGCCGACGGAGAGCCCATCAGCATCGGCGAAGCGGGCAAACGGGTGGCACAACTGCTGAAACGGCAAGGAGGGAACCACCTGATCACCATCGACACCGACCCGGAGGCACAGTACGACAGCTACTTCCAGTTGCAAGACGCTATCGTCTCCGCATACAGGGAACACCGCGACCTATGGGCTCAACAACACTACGGCCGCCCCTACCGCAAATGCTCGCCTGCCCAGCGCCAAGCGGCGCGCGAGGCTTGTCCGCAGCGCATCATGGAACACTATGACACCGGCGAGGGAGGCGCCCGCCCATGAGTATGTTTCGCCGACGTAGCCACAGGGTGCCAGCACTCAACACCTCATCACTCCCCGATCTGGTGTTTACAGTTCTCTTCTTCTTTATGATTGTCACCCACATGCGCAAAGTGACGCTGAAGGTAAGATATCAGACGCCACAGGGTACCGAACTGACACGTCTGACCAAGAAAACGGTCAACACCTATATCTACATAGGCGCTCCCATAGGGGCGCAAGATGCCACCAACAGCCGCATCCAAATCAATGACAAGTTGGTGACCGCCGAAGAGGTGGCAGACTACATGGCGGAAGAGCGCAAACGTCTCTCTCCCGAAGACCTCAGCCAGATGTCTGTGACGATTAAGAGCGACCGCAACACCCGCATGAAAGTGATAACAGATGTCAAGAAATCGCTTAGAAAGGCCAACACACTCCGCATTTACTACGCAGCGACAGATAAAAAACGTTAAAACTACGATTTTGGAACTTTTTGTTGGCAATCCGTTACGGATATGACATTTTTTTCGTACCTTTGCGACCAAAATAGTAACACATGGCACACCATTCACTGGATTCATTAGACAAGAAAATCCTCAATCTGATTGCAAACAACGCCCGTATTCCGTTCTTGGAAGTGGCACGGGCATGTAATGTAAGTGGAGCAGCGATTCATCAGCGTATCGCCAAGTTGACAGCCCAAGGCGTTCTCAAAGGCTCCGAGTTTATCATCGACCCCGAAAAGATAGGCTTTGAGACCTGTGCTTACGTGGGGCTGTATCTGAAACAACCTGAAAAGTTTGACGAGGTGGTGGAGAAGCTGAAGAAGATACCCGAAGTGACCGAATGTCACTACACGACCGGTGGCTTCGACATGTTTATCAAAATCTACGCCCGCAACAATCACCATCTGCTCAACATCATCCACGACAAACTGCAGCCGTTGGGATTGTCACGTAGCGAGACCATCGTGTCTTTCAACGCAGTGATTGATCGCCAGTTGCCCATCCTCGACATCCCCGAGGAGGAGGAAGAGGAGAACGACAACAACAGCGACGAAGAGTAAGTCCGCAACACATAGCAGAAGCAGCTGTAACAGACTGATAGGCCCAAGCAGGAACCACCCTGCTTGGGCCTATCAGTTTTCATCGGATTCATAAAGATGTCCTTTACGGCGCTAAACATGGCATTTAGCCGACGTAAATGCCATGTTTAGCGCCGCAAAGGACATCTTTAAATTTTTCGAAAGAATTTGTTGGAAACGGCCAAATGGATGCAGGGGCAACCCTCATGTACCATAAAAGACCTCGCCCACGACCCTACACTCGCGTGTAATCTACAAAGGCGTAGGCATAGGCATGGCGCTCGTCGGTTGCATGATCCTCCCTACTTGCCACATGCCAGTCGGTATAATCGGGGAAAAAGGCATCGGCCTCGGCGGGCGTGTCATCCACTTCGGTCAGACAGAGTCTGTCGGCGCATCCAATGGCCTGCTCATACACGCTGGCGCCACCGATGATGAAGACTTCCTCGTCAGGGGCACAGTGACTGAGCGCCTCGTCTAACGACGAATAGCAATCGCACCCGGGAAACGATGCCTGGCTGCGACTGAGCACGATATTACGGCGGTTGGGCAACGCTCCCTTGGGCAACGACTCAAAGGTACGCCGGCCCATGATGATGGTATGGCCTGTCGTGAGTGCCTTGAAACGCTTCAGGTCATTCGGCAACCAATATAACAACTTGTTTTGAAAGCCGATGGCACGATTACGAGCCACGGCAGCAATGATATACAATTTCATAGGATTGGCAATGATGGATATAGCTAAACCGAAACCTGCGCTGCTATGTGCGGCCACGGATCGTAATCGGTAAGTTGGAAATCCTCGTAAGTGAAATCGAAGAGACTCTGCACATCAGGATTGAGCACCATGCGCGGCAGCGGACGCGGCGTACGGGTAAGCTGCAGCCGTGCCTGCTCGATGTGGTTGAGATAGAGATGGGTGTCGCCGGTGGTATGCACAAATTCTCCAGCCTTCAATCCCGTGACTTGTGCCATCATCATCAGCAACAACGCATAAGAGGCGATATTAAAAGGCACACCCAAGAACGTGTCTGCCGACCGCTGGTACAACTGCAGCGACAGTCGGCCGTCGGCCACATAAAACTGGAAAAGACAATGGCACGGAGGCAAGGCCATCTGGTCTACCTCGGCGGGATTCCACGCCGTGACCATCATACGCCGGGAGTCTGGATTGGTCTTCAAGGTGTCGATGATGCCCTGTATCTGGTCGATGGTACCGCCCTGATAGTCGGGCCACGACCGCCACTGGTGCCCGTAGACGGGACCCAGTTCGCCGTTTTCGTCAGCCCACTCGTTCCAGATTCTCACTCCGTGCTCCTGCAGGTAACGCACGTTGGTATCACCTTTCAGAAACCACAGCAGTTCGTAAATGATAGATTTCAGATGCAGTTTCTTGGTGGTGAGCAAAGGGAATCCTTCCTCAAGATTGAACCGCATCTGGTGGCCGAAAACACTCAGCGTTCCCGTTCCGGTGCGGTCTTCCTTGCGCGTCCCCTCGTCCATGATGCGGTTGAGCAAGTCTAAGTATTGTTTCATATAGGGATAATGTTTGGTTCTTGGTCAGGTGTATGGGTGCTCTTGATTCTCCACTCTGCCGGATAGA
>JBJEAU010000146.1:0-4703 GCA_051869355.1 Prevotella sp.
TTCGCAACTTTCAATCACTGTCATCGACAAGGCAACGGTAGATGCCCATTAGTGTGTGTACGTTAGGCCCAAAGTGTGCCCCATCGTCTTATGGGGTACACATAGGGTGTAATATACATATAGATAGTGGGTCTCTTCGTTGCTCGTTCTGACAGTGATGGGCATTGCGAAGGCCTCTGCACGTGGGACGAGCGATAGAAGCGGCCCACGTTTCTTTTTGTATATGCCATCAGACTCAAACACTTTACCTCTTGCTTGGCCGTGGCGAGAAAAATGTTAACGTATGAAACGCCTTTATGCTATCGTAAAGTTGTTAAGACCTGAACAGTGGGTGAAGAATGGCTTTGTATTCATCCCTTTATTCTTTGACCAAAAGCTTTTTTGTCTCTCTTGCCTCATACCGACATCAGTTGCTTTTTTAGCTTTCTGCTTCATGTCGAGTGCTGTATATTGCCTCAACGATATACAAGATGTAGACAGAGACCGTAGACATCCTAAGAAACGCAATCGTCCGATTGCATCTGGTGCTATTCCCCTACGGACAGCCAAAGTAATGATGATCCTGTGCATCATTGTCTCTTTACTTACCACTCTCCTGTTACCCGACATGGCAACCTTGACCACTGAGATTCTGGCACTATATCTGACAATAAATGTCGCTTATTGCTTGAGAATGAAACGGTATGCTATCATAGACGTATTCTTCGTAGCGACAGGATTTGTGTTGCGCATTTTTGCAGGTGGAACTGTTGCCCACATCACCTTGACACCTTGGCTTGTCTTGATGACTTTTCTACTTGCATTGTTCTTGGCATTTGCCAAACGGCGTGACGATGTGGCAATCTATGAAGATACGGGAGTACTGCCACGTCCCGGGGTGAACGGTTACAACCTTCCCTTTATGAATCATGTTATCAGCATTATAGCCAGCATCACTATGGTCTGCTATATCTTATACACAGTAAGTGACACCGTGGTGGAAAGGTTTCAGTCTAAGCATGTTTACCTGACTTCGATATGGGTTTTGGCGGCGATAATCAAGTATATACAGATTACAATGGTAGATGTCAAGAGTGGCAGCCCTACCAAAGTGTTGTATCAAAACAAGTTTATTCTCTGCTGTATATGCGGATGGATAATGCATTTTGTATGTATTCTTTATTTCTAAAACATATCTGGTATGATTAACAAAGACAAAATGACACGGTGGATAGCTCTTTCCGTGTTTTGGGCGATGGTTGTATATATGTGTATGTATCAAGCAAGAGGCATCTTGGAACACATTAACAACGAAACAAGCTACAAGTATTTTTATTTCGGCGATTGGCTCATCAATTACGAAGGCGGTTTTGTAAGAAGAGGTCTCTTTGGGCAAATACTTCATATCATTTATAACTTGCATCCCTATCCTGTAGCCGATGTGATAATCGTTATTTATTATTTGTCTTTTGTAGCTTTTACAATACTTCTTGTTCGTCTATTGCAAAAAAATGGTGTATCATTATTTATCCTTCCCTTCTCCATCTGCCTGTTTTTTGGTATGGCAACATCAATTGTAGGCGGAAGAAGAGACTATGTCATGTTTATCCTCATGTATTATATCTATAAAGACTATTTTGCACTCCTTTCCAATTGGCAGACAAAGCGTCTCGTCCGTTTCTTGATACTTTCAGCATTGATGATACTATCTCATGAGGCATCTTTCTTCTTTACATTTCCTATCCTTATGGTGCATTATCTCGTTTACGGTACAACCACACCCAGCAGAATCACCTCGCTGAAAGAAAGTGTGATATGGTTACTGCCACTAACCCTCATGATGCTGGTTTGTATTTGTAAAGGCAACGCTGATATTCCTTACAAAATATGGGATTCATGGAACGATTGCCTACATCGGTATCCCCTTAACGGAGAGACTGAAATCAGCTATGGCCCATTATTCTTAGCACGTAATTTACCAGATACTATCCAAATGCACTTGAATCATACTTGGCCGTTTCCGTCTGGTATTGCAACCATCCTACTGAATCTCTATGTTCTCATAGCAACCTACTATTTTGCGACAAATGCCAATACTATAAAACTGGGAAACTATGCCATGCGTAGCATCGACAGTGTACGCCTGAGCAATATCATGTTGGTGCAATTTGTTGCCTTACTTCCCATGTTTGGTTTTCTCTCATGTGATTTCGGAAGAGTGGTTGCTTATTGGGTAATCAGTTCACTGGTGTTTTATTGCTTACAGACCGGAAACCAGTCTGCTCCAAGTAGGCATACCTGTATCGTCAAACAACTCAACCAATCATCCACTCTTTTACAAAACGGGATAAAACGTTGTCGCTTTCTACACCATCCTTTGGTGTATTTGCTTCTCTTGATCAGTGTACCCATTATGCCATATAGTGGATCAAGCATTTTTGCTTCTTTTCCCTTTATTCCTTACAGTGTGAAACTGGCTTTGTGGAACTGGATACGATCCGTCGTATAAGACTGTGGTCACCCACTCAAATAACAGGAACAATACTTACCCAGTAGGCTTGCCAACGGCAAATCGCCTTTGGCAAACCGATTGGAATCCCATCCAACAACAATACCACTTTCGTATCGTCCCGTCTGAAAACAGCAGATTCATCAAAATGCGTTTCATCCTCATTGGGGCACAAAAAAATAGGCTACGGCCTGAAATGATGGGGCGACCGAGCCTATAAATGGGGATTGATGGAGCAGTCCGAAGGCTTATGAGACGACGATTCCCATCTCTCGGGCCGTCTGCAGGAGCAACTGCATGAGCGGTTCGCGCTCGTTGGGGACCCGATTGTCGAGCACCGCATCCTTGAGTGTCTGCTTGAGCGTGCCAACCTCACGACTGGGCGGCAGATGGAAGAGTTCCATGATCTCGTTACCGTCGATACAGGGTTGGAGCAACCGCTTGTAGTCGCGCTCCTTCAAATCCTGTAACTTCACACGCACCGTGGCAAAATTGTCGAGAAACTGCTGCTTGCGCACTTGGTTCTTGCTGGTGATATCTGCCTCGCACAGCTGCATCAGGTCATCGATATCGTCGCCAGCATCGTTGAGCAGGCGACGCACGGCACTGTCGGTCACCTCCTGGTCGGCAATCACGATGGGGCGCATGTGCAGATCCACCATTTTTTGCACGTACTTCATCTTACTGTCCATCGGCAACTTAAGACGGCGGAAGATGGTTGGCACCATCTTGGCACCGAGGAAGTTGTGGTTATGAAACGTCCACCCCTGCAGCGGATCCCACCGCTTCGACTTAGGTTTGCCAATGTCGTGCAGCAGGGCTGCCCATCGCAGCCAGAGGTTATCGGAGTGGAGCGCCACATTGTCGAGCACTTCCAGTGTGTGGTAAAAATTGTTCTTATGCTTCCTCCCGTTGCGCGTCTCCACCACGTCGAGCGCCACCAGTTCGGGCAAAATAAGCGGCAGCAGACCCGACCGATACAGTTCTACAAATCCACGACTGGGCGTGGGGGATGCGATAATCTTGTTAAGCTCCTCCATGATACGCTCACCGCTGATGATTTTGATACGCTCGGCATTTCGACCCAGCGCGTCGAAAGTCTCCTCATCGATGAAAAATCCCAACTGGGTGGCGAAACGCACGCAGCGCAGCATGCGCAGAGGGTCGTCCGAGAAGGTGATATCAGGATCGAGCGGCGTGCGGATGAGCTTGTCTTCCATGTCGTAAAGTCCATCGAAAGGATCGACAAGTTCGCCGAAGCGGTCACCGTTCAGGCAAATCGCCAAGGCATTGATGGTAAAATCGCGACGGTTCTGGTCGTCTTCCAGCGTGCCATCCTCCACATGCGGCTTACGGCTGTCATGACTATAACTCTCCTTGCGCGCACCCACAAACTCCACTTCCATACCGCCACACTTCACTTGGGCGGTGCCGAAATTACGGAAAACAGAGAGATGTGCCTTGCGCCCGAGTTGCTTTTTCAGTGCTTCGGCCACCTGAATGCCACTTCCCACCACCACCACATCAATATCGTTGGACGGCCGTTCAAGAAAGAGGTCGCGGACATAGCCTCCCACCACGTAGCACTCTACGTGAAGGTCATCAGCCACACGACTGATTTGTCTGAAAATATCTTTATCAAGCAGTTGTGCCAGTTCGGCATCTGTGAGATTTCTCATTATTCTTCTTTTGGCTGCAAAGGTAGTGCAAGCCGAGCATAATACAAAACGAAAAAACACTTTTTTTCGAATTTTGTAGTATCGAGGCGAAGCCTAACTTATCCAAAGGTAGTGCAAGCCGAGCATCATACTAAAACGAAAAAACACTTTTTTTCGAATTTTGTAGTATCGAGGCGAAGCCTAACTAATATTGGCTTCCCTCATGGAGGCCGGAGATACCTCGGGGGTATCCTATGGTTCCCATACCTCCATTCGCCCACGGGGCGAGGGAATGCCTACTTACATGGAATGCCTTGCTGCCAGCGGACACACCGAGGTGTGTCCCTACGAGGGGACACAGTAGGCAGGTGGGGAATGGTGAGGGATAGGCATAGAAAAACATGTGGCGGTTTTCTCAAACCACCACATGCCACATTCAGTTTACATAGTGTTTACTGCAAGGGGTCGAAACTGCCGCCCCACTCGTTGTTCTGCTCCAACTTGGAGTTGCGGTCGAGCATGTTCTTGCTCAACGGATAGAACCAGTGGTTCAGATC
>JBJEAU010000147.1:0-25253 GCA_051869355.1 Prevotella sp.
TCACATTCTTCTGCCGAAAAGGGTAAATAAATGACAAATAATTTTGAGATGCGCCCAATTTGCACTAACTTTGCAGCTATATCAACTGCAAAAAACAAGTGGGATTGAAGAAGATAGGAAACGACGTGATGAAGGTGGCGCTGTCGCTCACGCTGGGTGGTGCGATCCTCTACTGGATGTATCGCGGCTTCGACTTCAATCGCGTGGGACAGGTGATGCTCCACGAGATGGACTGGACTTGGATGCTGCTGTCGTTGCCTTTCGGGGTACTGGCTCAAGCATTCAGGGGATGGCGATGGTGCCAGACACTGGAGCCGGTGGGCGAGCGGCCACGCCGGTCGGTCAGTCTCAACTCCGTGTTTCTCTCTTACGCCGTGAGTCTGGTCATTCCCCGTATCGGCGAGATAGCACGCTGTGGCGTATTGAGGCGCTACGACGGCGTGTCCTTTCCCAAGGCATTGGGCACTGTGGTCACAGAGCGCGCCATCGACTCGCTGTTTATTGCAGTAGTGGCCCTGCTCACCTTCGTGTGTGAGTTCCGCATTTTCGACATTTTCTTTGCACGTACAGGCACAAGGCTTGACACGGCGCTGAGCCAATTCTCCACTACCGGATGGCTTGTCACTGCGCTCTGCGGCATTGTGGCCGTGGGTTTTTGCTATTACCTGATACGCCAACTGTCCATATATAATAAGGTAAAGGATACCTTCCAAGGTATCTGGCAGGGCATCACATCGCTGCGAAAGGTGAACAACGTCCCGCTGTTCATCTTCTATACGCTGGCCATCTGGTGCAGCTACTTCCTGCATTATTACCTTACGTTCTTCTGCTTCGACGCCACCGCCACTTTGGGCATGGACTGTGCGCTGGTGACCTTTATCGTGGGCTCCATCGCTGTCATCGTCCCCACTCCCAACGGTGCCGGACCGTGGCACTTTGCCGTGAAGACGATGCTCATCCTCTATGGCGTGGCCGACACTGATGCCCTCTACTTTGTACTGATTGTCCATTCGGTACAGACTTTGCTGGTGGTGCTGCTCGGTGTCTATGCTTGGATAGCGCTGTCGTTTACCCGAATCAGACAGGCGGTACAACCCGAATCTCAAATTTAACACCTATACTTATTATTATGAGCGAAATCAAGAATTTACAGCCCGAGTGCATCTGGAAAAACTTCCACGCACTGACACAGGTTCCCCGTCCCTCAGGACATCTGGAAAAAGTACAGCAGTTTCTCCTCGACTTTGCCGCACGAGTAGGCGTTGAGGCGTTTAAGGATAGTGGCAATAACATTGTGATGCGCAAGCCCGCCACGCCGGGTTACGAAAACCGCAAGACGGTGTTGCTGCAGGCACACATGGATATGGTGCCGCAGAAGTCGCCTGAAAGCACCCACAACTTTGAGACCGACCCCATTGAGACCTATATCGACGGCGACTGGGTGAAGGCACGCGGCACGACACTGGGTGCAGACGACGGCATCGGCGTGGCAGCCATCATGGCTGTGATGGAGGCGACCGACCTGAAGCACGGCCCCGTGGAGGCGCTGATCACCGCAGACGAGGAGACCGGCATGTATGGTGCCAACGACCTGCCGGAGGGTGAGCTGAACTCAGACATCCTGATGAATCTCGATTCTGAGACATGGGGCAAGTTTGTCATCGGTTCGGCCGGCGGCATCGACGTTACCGCCACGCTCGACTACAAAGAGACTGAGACCGACCCCGACGACGCTGCCGTGCGCGTAACCCTCAAAGGCCTGCGCGGTGGCCACTCCGGTCTGGAGATACACGAAGGACGCGGCAACGCCAACAAGCTCATGGTACGCTTTGTACGCGAAGCTATCGAGCAATGCGAAGCCCGGTTGGCCTCATGGCATGGTGGCAACATGCGAAACGCCATCCCTTTCAAGGCCGAGGTGGTACTCACCCTGCCGAAGGAGAACGTGGAGGCGCTGAAAGAACTGGTAGCAGACTGGCTGGCCGACTTTGCCGACGAGTACAAGACCATCGAGAGCGGCATCGAGTTCTTCGCCGAAGAGGTGGCTACTCCTGCCACTGAGGTGCCCGTTGCCATACAAGACAATCTGATCGATGCCATCTACGCCTGCCACAACGGTGTCATCCGCATGATTCCTGTCTATCCCGATGTGGTAGAGACATCGAGCAACCTGGCCATCATCGACATCGAGGCCGGCAAGGCTGCCATCAAGATTCTTGCCCGCAGTTCGCGTGAGGATATGAAGGACTATGTGGTGAAGACGCTGGAGAGCTGTTTCAACATGGCCGGCATGAAGGTCGAGACCAGCGGCAGCTACGGAGGATGGGATCCCAACCCCGACAGCGAGATTCTGAACCTGCTGAAGAAAATCTACAAGGAGCAGAACGGCGAAGAGGGAATCGTACAGGTAGACCACGCCGGTCTGGAGTGCTCTGTCATCCTGGGCAAGTATCCCAACCTGGACGTGGTGAGCCTCGGTCCCACGCTCCGCTCGCCGCACACCACCACCGAGCGTTGCCTTATCCCCACTGTGGAGCCGTTCTGGAAACTGCTCACACAGGCTTTGGAAGAGGTAGCTGAGAAGTAGTTATTTTAATTCACAATTAAGAATTCATAATTCACAACTTGGCAATTCACAATTCATAATTAAGAATTCATAATTTATAAATAAAGGGCTGACCTGACTGCTTTTGGTGCCAGCCAATTATGAATTAAGAATTCTTAATTGTGAATTGCCAACTGTGAATTATGAATTATGAATTGCCAATTATGAATTTCTCCCGTAACAGGCAATACAATCAGAAGAAAAAACAACACCGGGTGTCAAAAAAATGACAAGAAAAGCGGAGGTTACGATTTATTTTTATTATTTTTGCACCGCAAAACCAAAACAAGCAGCTTTTTATTATCTTATGGACGACTATTACGCGGAAAACGATAACATGTAAGCTGGGGGCAACCATCACGATGGTCGGTCTCCAACTTATCTAACCGATGGAGACTGACAATTATGAAGACATTCTGGAATATAGAGAAAAACCTGACTGCCATTAAGGAGTGGCAGCCCAACTGCTGGATACAAGTAACCTGCCCCACGGACGAAGACCAACAAGAGCTCGAAGAGCGTTTCAATATCCCCGACTATTTTCTTTCCGACATCAGCGATACCGACGAGCGTGCACGCTATGAGTACGACGACGGATGGATGCTCATCATCCTGCGTATCCCCTATGTCAAGGAGGTAAGGTCGCGCACGCCCTACACCACGGTGCCGCTGGGTATCATCCACAAGCGCGACGTGACCATCACGGTGTGCTACTACGAGACCAACATGATGATAGACTTCGTGTCGTTCCAACAGAAACGGGGCGTGGGCTTCACCGATTATGTCGACCTCACCTTCCGCCTGTTCCTCTCCAGTGCCGTATGGTACCTCAAGCGACTCAAGCAGATCAGCACCCTCATTGAGAGGGCCAAGCACAATCTGGACCACAACGTCAACAACGAGAGCCTCATCGGCCTCTCGCGCCTGCAAGACTCTCTCACCTACTTCATTACCTCCATCCGAGGTAACGAGACGCTGCTGCAGAAACTGAAGTTCAAGCTGCAGGTGGACGAATTGGATGCCGACCTCATCGAAGACGTCAACATCGAGATGTCGCAGGCCCGCGAGACCACCTCCATCTATTCGGACATTCTGGAGTCGACGATGGACACCTATTCCAGCATCATCAACAACAACATGAACACCACCATGCGTACCCTCACGTCGGTCACCATCATCCTCATGTTTTCCACGCTGGTGGCCTCTCTCTTCGGTATGAACCTGGTCAACGGCATGGAGCAGAGCAGTTACGGATTCTTGATTGCCATTGTCATCTCCATCCTCGTTTCGGGCATCACATGGTGGATTCTGCGCTTCAAACGTCTACTTTAAAAGAAAAAATTGCAGAAAAATGGATTTTCTTTAGGATTTTACAAACTTTTTCATTAAGTTTGCAATCAATAATTATGCTCAGAGAAAACCTGTAATCATAAACTAAACAGCGAAATGATGGACTCTCAAGACAACATCCTGCAAGAGGAGATAAAAGATGAGAACAAAGTAGTGGACACTACCGAAGTGACAAACGAACAGCCCGAAACCGAACCTGCGGCAGAAGTTCCCGCCGAGCAGGCCGCCGTTTCCGCCAGTGAGCCTCGGAAGATATATGCCACGAAAGAAGAAGTGCTTGAGCGTGTAAAGGAAATCGCACACAGCGAGGAAGTGCCCGCCAAAGACGAAGTAGACCAACTGAAAACCACATTCTACAAGATGCTTTTCGCTGAGCGCGACGCACAGCAGAAAGCCTATCTCGAAGCCGGAGGCGACCCTGAAACCTATCAGGTGATGCCCGACGAGACCGAAGAGCAGTTCAAGGCCGAATGGGGCATCATCAAGGAGAAGCGCGCCAAGGCGTTCCTGAAGCAGGAAGAGGAGAAACAGGAGAATCTGAAGAAAAAACTGGACATCATCGAGAAACTCAAGGCGATGGCCACATCGCCCGATGAAGCCAACAAGTCATACAACGACTTCAAGGCGCTGCAGCAGGCATGGAAGGAAATCAAGGCTGTGCCCGCCGAGAAGGCCAACGAACTGTGGCGCAACTACCAGCTCTATGTGGAGCAATATTACGACCTGCTCAACCTGAACCGCGAAGCCCGCGAATACGACTTCAAGAAGAATCTCGAACTGAAGACCAAACTCTGCGAAGCCGCCGAGAAACTGGCCGAGGAACCCGATGTCATCAGCGCTTTCCACCAGTTGCAGGAGCTCCACCAGCAGTATCGCGAGACAGGCCCCGTGGCCAAGGAACTGCGTGAGCAGGTTTGGGCAAGATTCAAGGCTGCCTCTACTGTCATCAACAAGAAGCACCAGCAGCACTTCGAGGGGCTCCGCGCTAAGGAAGAGGAGAACCTGGCACGCAAGACCGCCCTCTGCGAAAAGGTGGAAGCCATCGCCAAGGAAGAAAACAAGGGTGCCAGCGACTGGGAGAAGCACACCAAGCAGATCATCGAGATACAAAACGAGTGGAAGACCATCGGGTTCGCTCCCCAGAAGATGAACGTAAAAATCTTCGAGCGTTTCCGTGCCACCTGCGACGACTTCTTCGGCCGCAAGGCAGAATTCTTCAAAGAGCTGAAGAGCCGCTTCGCCGAAAATACCAAGCGCAAGCGTGAGCTGGTGGAAAAGGCCAAGGCGCTCGCTGAGTCCACGGAGTGGAAATCGACGTCAGACAAGCTCATCAACCTGCAGAAAGAGTGGAAGACCATCGGCATGGTGCCCAAGAAAGTGGGCGACCAGCTGTGGAACGAGTTCATCACCGCCTGCAACCGCTTCTTCGAGGCACGCAACTCGGCCAACGCCGGCACGCGCAGCAGCGAGCACCAGAACCTGAGCCAGAAGCGCGACATCATCGCACAGCTCCGGGCCCTGCTCGACAGTGCCGCCGACAACGTACAGGAGACCGTGCAGCAGCTCATGAACCAGTACAACCAGATAGGGCACGTGCCATTCAAGGAGAAGGACAAGCTCTACAAGGAATACCACGATGTGCTCGATGCCATCTACAAGCAGCTCAACATCTCCGTAAGCCGCCAGCGCCTCGACAACTTCAAGCACAGTATCAAGAATATGGCCAAGCAGGGCGAGGAACTGCTCGACAATGAGCGGAGCCGACTCATGCGCCGCTATGAGCAGCTCAAGTCGGAGATTACCACCTACGAGAACAACCTCGGTTTCCTCAATGTGAGCAGCAAGAAGGGCAACAGCCTAATCGACGAGATGAACAAGAAGGTGGACAAGCTCAAGGACGATCTGGAACTGGTGCGCCAGAAGATCAAGGCCATCGATGCCGAAAACAACAACTAAGCATCCACTCCATTCCCCATCATAAAAAAATCCTCCGAAGGCGCTGCCTCCGGAGGATTTTTTTATGTCTCTGCCTATCGGGCCATATCACAGCTGCGCATCCGCTGCCGCAGTGGCTACAGGTTCGGCCTCCTCTACATACTTGGGCGATGCCCCAAACTTGTTCTCTCCCTGCTCGCTGTCCTGACACAAGAAGTAAAGCATCACCAGACCATAGATGAGTGACAGCGCAAACCAAGAGAAGAAAGCCATCAGCAGACCGGATACACAGGAGAGTTCGCCTCCCTTATAGCCCGCCGCGGAATCGAAACCTGAGCATATCATCACGATGCTCAGCACCACCAGCCCCAGCAGGTAGGCCAGCATGTAGCCGCCCATCCACCATCCACTGCGCCCCGTGTCGTGCAGACGACGGAACGAGAGGGCCAATCCCATGATATTCAGCACGATGGAGCACAAAAAGACGACCACCATCACTGCCACAGCATCCAGCAACATCTGCAGCAACGAGAGTCCTGCCGATACCAGAAAGAGGGCAAGAGAAGCCCACCAGAATTCGGAACGGCGGCTACGGCCACGAAAATCAAACAATCTGCCGGAAGCCTGCCTGCAAGCCTCCGCGAAACCCAATGTTGGAATCATCCTTATCATTTTCTTTTCCTTTGAATGTATTTTTTGTTTTCTGCGCGTTCCCCACCCTCCCGCAGGCAATCGCCCCACGGCAAAGGGCGGCAACGCCCCTATGCGACCACAAAGGTATGAAAACGATTCCATTCAGACAAGCATCTGCCGATAAACTTCGGGTAGAAAAAGTATATTTTTCGCCCGTGCCAATCATGCCCTCATCCTCACCGCCCTATCGTTAGTCTCCCGTAAATGCCATGATTAGCGTCGTAAAGGTGGCGTTTAGACCTCGTAAACGCCACCTTTACGTTTCTTTTCTGTCAATGTGGAGGTATTAACGGTGGATTAGAGCATGTCACTACGATATAAGAATCCAGGAAAAAACGCAATTAAAATAGCCCGGAGGGCTGTACAAAGAGTAACCGCAGGCAACGCCCGCGGACAATACTGGCGACAACTCTCTTTTGCCTGGAGGGCAATACATCTTCACCTATGATGTACAGCCTTTCAGGCTATGATGGGATTGGATACCGCATGACCGAGGGCGTTGCCCTCGGTTACTCTTAGTATAGCCCTCCGGGCTTGTTTTGGCGAACCTGCAATACAATAAGGGCACACAACCGTCACCTCCCAAAAGAACTCTACGATGGCCTCTATATCAACGAGCCCCGAAGCGGGCGACATAAACCATAGCCAATCATCATGTCGTCCTTACATGTGTACCCTCACCCTATCCCTCTCCCACGGGGCGAGGGATAGGGTGAGGGCAAAACAGGACAAGGGCACAGCACCTCATCATACTCCGCATTACCCAAAGCACTAAATCACAGCAAACTATTCTGTTGATAATCAGGAAGCTGTCTTTCTTTACACCAAGTGTGTCCTAAACAGGAAATTAACACATTTTTACCGAAAGTTTTTTGTGATTGATTTTGTCATATATAAAAAAAAATGTATATTCGCGCACATATAACAATAAAATTTAATGATCATGAGAAAAACAATTCTTTTCATTTCCGCAATGATATTGATGGGAATTATCGTTGGTAGTTGTCAACAAGAAGAAGCTGACACTGTGAACCCCTCGCAAAGTTTTTAAGATCTGTTTTAACTGCAAAATAACCATATTATGAAACCTTTATATTTGTTACTTTTTCTGTTCATCACAACCTCTGGTTCACGAGCAGAAAGCACGAATAATAGATTCGAGTTAATCAACTCTTTCCAGCAAGAGTATTTTCAGGTCGCCCTGTCGCTCCCAACCCATTATTACGCCGAATATGACAAGTACACAAAAATTTTCATACCCAATTTGTCTGAAAGGCGTATATTTAATATCAGCGAAATGCAAAAAGGGAAAAAGCACTGGAGTTGTCACTTCGCTCATTGGGCATCTGCCATCAACAGAGATTGCCAAAGCAAGATTCTGTTTCCTATGCTTCCGGCATTCACCTGGTTTCACACCATCGATTATTATGCAGATGGAAATGGAGACGTTTACAAAATGGCTAAGATCCAATATTTTAACGAATTACGAGAATGTATATATTCGGGCTATGACAAAATGACTCATCCGTCGTCAATAGATGCAAAGAAATACCTAATCGCCCAATATGGAGGTAAAGAAGCACGCCGATGGGGCAATGCCGACTCGGTGTATGTGGTAGATTTCCCCATGAATACTACTTTTGAGTGTCGTTACACACACTGTATAGGTGTCTATATGGCCAAAAAGGGATTTGTACCTCTGTACTACAAGATTCTGATGACAGACGAAGCTTATGCCGAATGCGACAACATACTCCGTCGCACAAAGGGCTGCATGGCTTTCTGTGGCGAAAAATGGCTGCATAAAAAACCTTCGTTCAAAAAAGCGCTGAAAGAACTGTATAATAAGATAGAGTTCTGAAATTGAGTCCCTTTATTGTTTAACATTACGATAGTTTAATCATGAAAAAGCTGTATCTATTTCTCCTTCTGCTGATGCCTGTCTCCGTGGTACGGGCAATGGATGGCCCATCGAGATTTGAGGCTTTCAATGCTTTTGCCCAAGAGTACTTCTACACGGCTTTCTCTCTACCCAAGAACTATTGTGCCGAGTATGACAACTATGCCAAAATATACATTCCCAATCTGAATCGAGAGCGCTTGGAGAACAAACGTAGCTGGACAAGTATTGGTGCCTATTGCGCTTCGGCTATCAACAAAGACTGCCAAAGCAAGATACTGTATCCTTGGGTTGGCTTGGATTTCATCGGAGTCAAGAAGTATGATTCGACCGGAAACGCAAATGTTTTCTCAAAAACCAAATATGCATATCTTGGCGAACTTCACTGCTGCGTGAACGAGGGTTTCGCCTACAACGAGAAGCAACCATCGGTAGACCCTACCCCCTATCTCATCGCCAAACTGGGAGGGAAAGAGGCCCGGAAGTGGGGGAATGCAGACTCGGTATATGTGGTCGATCTCCCCGTAACCACGACCTTTGAGTGCCGCTATACCCACTGCATAAGTGTGTATATGGCCAAAAAAGGCTACAAGATGATGTTTTACAAGATTTTGATGACGGACGAGGCCTATGCCGAGCGCGACAAGCGAATCGAGGCAACCAAGAACTGCCTCTCTTTCATCAAGAAAGACTGGGTATTCGACGAAGACAAGGCCTTTGATGCCCGCAAAGAACTGTACAAAAAGATACAGGATTGACCCTACGCTGTAGGCCAAACCAGACCAAGGGGGCTATCCACCGTTATCAGTAACAGAAGTGGATAGCCCCCTTTCGTGTATTATCCCCAGTTGGTCATTAGTGTCTTTTCATGAGAAGGAGACAACTGAAGTGTCTCCGGCCTCCATGAGAGGAGCCTATCTGCGATTGGCGACGGAGGGCTAAGGATAGGGTGAGGGCACAACTCTCATTGCCAAAGAATAACCATAGGGAAAGGATTTTGATGCCATTTTTCCATCACATAGACATCATTTCTGATTATTTTTACTACCTTTGCAAGGTCAATCTCTCATGCAAACGCCAAGAGCAGAGCAAAGAAGAGAAAGACACATATATGATAAGGCGTTTACAATCGCTTTGTTTTTGACGTTTCGAAACTTCGCACATTTCAATCACTGTCAAAGACAATGCCAAAGTAGATGCCCATGAGTGTATGTACATCGAGCCCAAGGTGTGCCCTATAACTATGGGGCATGCCGTGGGTATGATATACATGTATACGTGGGCTCCGGCGTTGGTCGTTTACAGTGATGGGCAGTGCGAAGGCCTCGAAACGTAAAACGAGCTATCGTCGGCAGCCCACGCTTTTACATACATGTTTCCGCCATTTTAGACACCGTCTTGTTGGGACTGCTGCAAGAGATAAAATCTATCAGACATGCAACCAAGTGCAACAAAACAGAAGGTCAACACTACACTAACAAACGCCCAGCCAATCTCCCAACCACTCCACGTCCAGCGTGATTCTAATATCGAACTACTGAGAATCATTGCCATGTTGCTGGTGATGGTAGTTCATGCTTGCTTCAAATCTATCAGTGCACCTACTCAGCAAGAAATAGCGGTTGCTCCCATCGACTCTTTCCTGCGTTTCTTCGGCGAATCGGCTTCCATCATCTGTGTCAACGCCTTTGTCATCATCTCTGGATGGTTTGGCATCAAAGCCAAGTTTTCCCGAATATCCGAGTTTGTATTCCAAGTATGGTTTTTCGGAGCATTCATGTACTTGTCATTGCTGCTATTGGGACTAACCGAAGCTGAAAGCGTGAAAGGATGGATAAAAATGATAATCTTCTTTGACCATTGGTTTGTAAAATCTTATATTATCCTTTATCTGTTTTCCCCTGTCCTGAACGCTTTCATCGCTCAAGCATCTCAGAAACAGCTGGCATGGTTTATCATTGCATATTACAGCATACAGACCTTATACGGATTTTATTTCGAACAGGGATGGTTTGCCAATGGTTACTCGCCTCTGTCATTCATCGGATTATATATGCTTGCACGCTATATTCGCCTCTATCCCCTTAATGTCACAATGTTTGGCAAATGGAAAGACTTTCTCATCTATCTATGTCTCACTATAACCATCTCTCTCATAGCATTTTACTTGACCAAGCATGGCTACTCTTACTGGCACATGTATGCCTATTCGTCTCCATTTGTCATTCTCAGCGCGGTTTATTTTTTTCTTTTTTTCTCCAAATTGTCTTTTAGCAGCAAATTCATCAATTGGGTGGCCATGTCTTGTTTCGCAGCCTATTTGGTACACATGGACTGTCATTTCTTTCACCCCTATTTTACGGACATTATCAAGCATTGGTTTCTCACAGTAGACAGATGTACGTTTGTCGGATATGTCACATTGCTGATAGGCAGCATCTTTACATGCGCTATACTCATAGACAAAATCAGGATTGTGACATGGAAATACCTACTCTCCGGCCTTCGCCACATAGCAAACAAGTTTTTATGGAAAGGGAAGGTCTCCGGCCACAACCTGACGAAGACAGGATGTGTCTCTCCCGACAGTGCGACACCATCGGGAGAGTAGAGGTAAAGTATCAGACAATGGTGATAAAGGCCGGCTCACCCGCCTTGCGGGCATCGAGCAATTGCATGAGCCGGTGCAGGCAGATGCGCGAGTTGAGCACTTGTCCCCGCTTCAGGTTCTGTCCCACCAGGATGCAGCCCTCGGTATCGGCCGCCGTGTTGCCCGCATGGATGCGTATGCCCGTGAATCCCGGCACGCCCACCAAGAGCGGGAGCCATGCATCGAAGCGTGGGCTGTGGGTAACCACCACGGGATAACGCCCCTCGGGGATGGCTGTGCGCCCCTTGAGCTTGCGTGCGCCCTGTGCCAGATTGCGCCACGTGGGCTCGAGCGTGTCACAGAGATAAGTGCCGTCTACATAGAGTTGGCCAATGGTATAGTCCTTGCGCTTGGCGATGCGCTTCAGTTCGATTTGAATCATACTTTCTGTTTTTTTAAAAGGGTTGTTACTTGTGTCCTATCAATTCTCTTGCATAACCGGTTACGGACGCAAAGGTACACAATGCCCTCGCTGACATGAAACATATCAGCCGGATGATATAAATCAGAAAGATGACAGATTGATAATCAGCGGTTTGGCGATGGAGCAGTCATGGATTCCGGCCAAACCTGTCAGCCGTCAGTGCCGCGCACCAGCGCATCGACAAAGGTCTTCACCGTGGCGTCGTCGGCCAATCCCTTGTTTACAGACGGCCGCATGTCCTTACCGCCCACGGCCAACCTGCGCCCGTATTCGGCCTGCGACACCTCTGCCGTGTACACGCCAAGGTCTATCAGCCGGCCCACCACGTTGCAGACAAACCGGGCATTGAAGCGGGTGCCCTTGGCCCCGTTGAGTTTGGCCAACCGGCCATCGTAAGCATCGGCGATACGCTGCCACAGCTGTTGGGTGCGCCCCCGCCATGCCACCGACGCACAACTCTCTATCCGCGCCACATACTCTGCCACGTCGCGCTGGCGCTGCTGTCTGTCGCCATCGGCAGCCAACCGGCCACGCAGACACTCGAGCAGCAGCACGCCCGAGAGAAAACGGCGCAGCACACGGGCAGGAATCTGGCGGTAGTAGAGCATGGAGACAAAGTCGGTGGGCGACACCTCGTACTCGGCATAGAGGCCATAGGGGAAACTGCGCAGCGCCTGTTCCACCCCGGTGGGGTCGGTACAGGCATAGCGGCGGGCCATATCGGCAAACACACGCCGACGGGGCAACTGGATGCGGATGTAGCGGGCCACAGCCTCGGTGGTCTCGTCGCTCCCCATACCGGTTATGAGCACCTCGATGCGCTTGGCCCACGCCCGCACGGCAGTGTGTGGACTGGCAGCCAGAAGATCGGCTATGCGGCGACGGCACAGCGTGGCCTCCCTGCTCACATCGTAGGGGCAGAGCCGGCTATAGGCTTCGAGATTGGTGCGCAGGGTATCGTCAAGGTCGTGGTGGGTGGTGAGCAGGTGCACGATGTCGCGCTGGAGCATCATGAGCCGCAGTTCGGTATCGTCGAAACGCATCACGGGGAGCTGGCCATGCGCCCTGTCCCATGCCTCGAAAGCCGTATCGGCCTCTATCGGCGTGACGGCCACTTCCTCCTCCACCTCGATGGTGGCGGTGCAGCGACGGTTGGGCACGTCCACCTCGGTCACTTGGCCATACAGCAGCCCGATGGTGCCCCGGTCCAGATAGGCAGAGGTGACATGACACTGGTCGTTGGCCACATATCCCACCACTTCCGAGTCTATACACACCACGGTGGCACACTGGTTGCGGTCGTTGCCCTCGTCGCGCATGAGCACCACACGCTTGCCGCGCGCCTCAGCAAGGTGCCGGTCGAGCCCATCGCCCTGCCAGGCGTGGTGCCTGAATCCTACGAGTGTACATTCGATGCGCGTCATAGTGTCGGAAAACAAGAAAGCCACGCAACTCCTCGCTGCATGGCTTTCTTCTGTTGGGATACCCGGACTCGAACCAGGAAAAACAGGACCAGAATCTGTTGTGTTACCATTACACCATATCCCAGTGTGCTTAGCAATGGTTATTGCTGTTTTGCGATTGCAAAGGTACTGCTTTTTTCTTACTTACCAAAAAAAATCGCGACTTTTTTCATAAAAAAAAACAATTTCATGTATTTCTCTTGGCTTTTTCGGAGAATTAGGCGTACCTTTGCAATGTATTACATGCCCCTCGCATGCCTCATGCAGGCGGCTATATATATAATTAAGGTATAAAAGCAACGATATTAACAGCACAAACAGATAGTAATGACTACAGCACAACAATTGGTGGAGAGTATCACCAAAGGCATTCAGGAAAAGAAGGGTAAGGGTATCGTCATCGCCGATTTGAGGGCGATAGACGGTGCCATCGCACAATATTTCATCATCTGCCAGGGCAGTTCGCCCACGCAAGTGGAGGCTATCGCCGAGGAAGTGGGCGACACGGTGCGGACCGAACTGGGCGAAAAGCCCGTGGGAGCGGTAGGACTGGGCACCAACCAGTGGGTGGCCATCGACTTTGTGGATGTGATGGTGCACATCTTCCTGCCCGAGGTACGCGAGTTTTATGACCTGGAGCACCTCTGGGAGGATGCGCCACTGACGCAGCTGCCCGATCTGGACTGAGCCCCGGCAACAACCAATGACAAGAACAGACCGTAAGAGAACCAAACGACATGAGCAATAACAATCCATACGACAACAAACAGGGAGGCGAGCAGCCCAAGATGCCCCGGTTCAACATGAACTGGATCTACATCATCATGCTCGCCGGACTGGCTTTCCTCGCCTTCTCGGGCGGCGGAGAAGCTTTGGGGGCCGGCAGCGTAAGCCAAGAGGCCACCTATACCAAGTTTAAGGAATATGTAAACAAGGGCTACGCCGAGCGCGTGGTCATCAACACCTCAGAGCGTACGCTGAAGATGTATGTGAAGAGTGCCAACGTGCGCGACGTATTCCGCATGAAGGCCAAGGATGTGGGTGCCAATCCCTATGTGAACGTGAGCTTCGGCTCGGTGGACAAGGTGGAGGACTACCTGCTGGCTGCACAGAAAGCCGGCAAGCTGAAAGACTACGACTATGAGAACAAGGATAACAACGGCCTGGTGACCTTTTTACTCAACTTCGGACCGCTCATCCTGCTCATCGGAGTCTGGATATTTTTCATGAGAAAGTGGAGCGGAGGCGGTTCCGGAGGCGGCGGTGTCTTCAACGTGGGCAAGAGCAAGGCCAAACTGTATGAGAAAGCTGGCGAACTGGGCGTGACATTCAAGGATGTGGCCGGTCAGGAGGGTGCCAAGCAGGAGGTGCAGGAGATTGTGGAGTTTCTGAAAAACCCGCAACGCTACACCGACCTCGGCGGCAAGATACCCAAGGGCGCGCTGCTGATAGGTCCTCCGGGAACGGGCAAGACGTTGTTGGCCAAGGCTGTGGCCGGCGAGGCAGGGGTGCCGTTTTTCTCGATGAGCGGTTCCGACTTCGTGGAGATGTTTGTGGGTGTTGGTGCAAGTCGTGTGCGCGACGTGTTCCGTCAGGCCAAGGAAAAAGCCCCGTGTATCATCTTCATAGACGAGATAGACGCTGTGGGACGCGCCCGCAGCAAGAATCCCTCGATGGGTGGCAACGATGAGCGCGAGAATACACTCAACGCCCTGCTCACCGAGATGGATGGCTTCGGCACCAATTCGGGTGTCATCGTGCTGGCTGCCACCAACCGTGTGGACATGCTCGACAAGGCGCTGCTGCGTGCCGGCCGTTTCGACCGACAGATACATGTGGATTTGCCCGACTTGGCAGAGCGTAAGGCCATCTTCAACGTGCACCTGAAGCCCATCAAGAAAGACGATTCGCTGGATGTGGACTTCCTGGCACGGCAGACTCCGGGCTTCTCGGGTGCCGATATCGCCAACGTGTGCAACGAGGCAGCGCTCATTGCCGCCCGTCACAACAGCGACCATGTGGGCAAGCAAGACTTCCTGAACGCGGTAGACCGTATCATCGGCGGTCTGGAGAAGAAGACCAAGGTGATGACGGCCGATGAGAAGCGGGCCATCGCCATCCACGAGGCCGGCCATGCCACCATATCGTGGTTCTGCCGGTATGCCAACCCGCTCATCAAGGTGACCATTGTGCCGCGTGGACAAGCCTTAGGTGCCGCATGGTACTTGCCCGAAGAGCGTGTCATCACCACCAAGGAGGAGATGCTCGACGAGATGTGCTCGCTGTTGGGTGGCCGGGCGGCCGAGGAACTGTTTATCGGACAGGTGTCGACGGGGGCTATGAACGACTTGGAGCGTGCCACCAAGAGCGCATACGGCATGGTGGCTTACGCCGGCATGAGTGAAAGGCTACCCAACATCTGCTATTACAACAACCAGGAGTACCAGTTCCAGCGTCCCTACTCGGAAACTACTGCCAAGGTGATGGACGATGAGGTGCTGAAGATGATAGGCGAACAGTACGACCGTGCCAAGCAGTTGCTTACTGACCATGCAGAGGGTCACCGACAGTTGGCTGAACTACTCTTCCAGAAAGAGGTCATCTTCGCTGAGGATGTAGAGAAAATCTTCGGCAAGCGCCCCTGGGTCAGCCGTTCACAAGAAATCATCGAGGCCAATGCCGAACAGGAAGAACCTAAGTTGGAAGATATGCCCGACGTGGTGAAAGAGGCACAGGCCGAGCATGAGCGCAACATGGCGGAAAAAGGCGAGGAAAGGTAAAAAGGTGTAGGGACGCACGTTCGTGCGTCCGCCAACAACGGGAAAAAATACATATATAATAACGGTAACTAACACAAAAAGGGGTATGAGTGAAAAGATGCAGAACCTGATTGTCAGGTCTATTACGGGAATTTTGTTTGTTGCCATCATGGTGACGTGCTTTTTCAAGCCGTTGGCGATGGTGTTGCTCTTCGCCCTTATTACGGGCATGGCTACATGGGAGTACTGCGGACTGGTGAACCAACTCAAGGAGGTAACGGTAAACCGGTTTATCTCCACCGTGGCAGCCGTCTACTTTTTCATCGCTGTGGCCGGCATCAACAGCGGGTACATACAGACCAATGCGGTGTTTGTACCTTACCTGCTCACGGTGGTCTATCTGTTTGTCAGCGAACTGTATCTGCGCAACGCCAACGCCGTAAACGATTGGGCCTATACCATGCTGGCCCAGATGTACATCGCATTGCCGCTCTCGATGATCAATGTACTCGCTTTCCGCCAGTCTGCCGACGGCTTCATCAGCTACTATTACCTGTTGCCGCTCTCGGTCTTCATCTTCCTCTGGGCCAACGACACGGGCGCCTATTGCAGCGGCTCGCTCTTCGGTAAGCACAAGTTGTTTCCCCGTGTCAGCCCGGGTAAGTCTTGGGAAGGAAGCATCGGCGGCGGTCTTCTGGTGCTGGCAGTGGCCGCAGGCATAGGCTATTGGGAAGCCCAGGGCGACCATCTCTCCGGCCTCAACATCCTGCAGTGGATGGGACTGGGACTCGTCATCGTGGTGTTCGGCACTTGGGGCGACTTGGTGGAGAGCCTTTTCAAGCGCACACTGGGCATCAAGGACAGCGGTAGCATCCTGCCGGGACACGGTGGCATACTCGACCGCTTCGACTCGTCGCTGATGGCCATCCCCGCTTCGGTCATCTATCTCTACTCGCTTACGCTTTTCTAACAGGCATACAAAACCTACACTTTACAGGTACACGCGCAACATCAGTACCCAACCATCATAAAAGGAGGCGACATCTCGTGATGCCGCCTCCTTTTGTGATGGTTGTCTTGAGAATCTTATTGATAAAGTTTCAGTTCTGAGATGTAGGAGTAACCATAATAGAAACTATCTACAACCCTCAGTTTCACATACTTGCACGTTATGGGCGAGTAGAGCACAACGGGAATGGCCGTGGAAGCAGAATTGGGACGGATGGTATTGGTAATCGTTCCACCTGTCTGGCTTTCCCACTCCTGCCCGTCATTACTCGTCAGCACCTCTATCGTCTTCGGCGAATAATAATACGGATAATAATTGCCGGCATAGAACACAACGGCCGATACCGGGGTAGGATTCTCGAAAGTAGCCTTTACATAGAACTCATAATACCCATAGATATCCGTACTACTGTTACCATCCGAAAGTTCGTAAGTAACATCATAGCCATAATCATCCTCCAAGGTATAGCTGCTGTACGGAATCTGAGTTCTGTCTGCCAAGTCAGCGGTAGACTGGCCCTTCATGTTGGTAAACGTCTTGTCGAAACATACGTAGTACGCATTGTTGGTGCTACCTATGGCCACACCATTGGTAGAGCTGACCAGCTTGACAGCCACTACAGCCTTGTCGGTGACAGAAGTCAGTGCGTCGGAAGCCACGACGGTGGCCTCTATCGGCTGCGTAGAGACGGTAGACCCACTCGGTATCGTCACCGAAGTGTTGCTGAAACTGAGGGTTCCCGGTGCCAAGGCAGTGGCATTGCCATCATAGGCAGCAGCAGCTTCGGCATCCTCGGCCACGGTTACTGTCACATCTCCCTCTACAGGCTTTGTCAGCCGCACGTAGAACGATACGGTGCCCTCGGGCATGAGCATCTCCACCGGTGTCTGGATTACGTCAAAGGTCACGGCATTGCCCGGAGCAGCAACCTCGTTGATATATACCCTGGCATCATAGTTCTCCTGCTCCACGGGATAGAGCGTATCGCCCACCTCCGGCTCGCTCTGGCAAGCCGTGAAAAGCGGCAGCAACGCCATCATCATGACGCTCGATTTAATGATTATAGATTTCATACTTGCTTTTCTTTTTTACTGTTTCACCATTTACTTGCCATCTATACGTACATCCTGAATCCATGTGGGGATGGCCTCGTTGGCCGTTGTCACATCATAGCCATGCCCTGAGGCATCGTGGAAGAGACAACCCTCACCCTCATTGAACTTGAAGTAGAACACCAGTCCCGGCGTTGTGGGATCGCAGACGTACATATTGTTCTGTATCTCTTTCTGGGTACGTGCCTTGTTCCACAACCTCATCTCGCTGTACATGGTGTTGCCGAGATGGTAACCGTTGTTGGTATAAGTGGAGTAGCATGACATCGAGTTGCCCGTATTGGGCAGATCCATCGAGTTGTCGAGCACACCATTGACATAGAGATAGAGTTTGGAGCCGGTAGACACCACCGCGATGTGGTACCACGTGTTGGTACTGAAGAGCATGATACTGTTCATCTGTGTGCCTTGGGTCTTGATCTGCAGGCGGTTGCCCTCGATAGGCGCATCACCGAATCGGATATAGATCTCAGAACCATCCGCATAAGCACCGAAGAGGGCCTGGTTGTTGCCCTTGCCTACCTCTGTACGCAGCTGATCCTTATTGATGTTGAACTCAACGGTCCATTCGGGCAGGTCTACAGGTGTATCCAACTGTACCTCGGGGATATAGTGACTCGAATTGAGCACCACCACAGGCTGAATAATCACCTGATCGAGCACGAATACCATGACACTACCCGACTGCAGCACATCGGTCTTGCCGTCCAGACTCTCCAGGCGGAAAGCCAGCGCATACTTCTTGCCCGAGTTCTTGAGTTCATCGGTATAGGGCGAGATCGTCAAGGTAAGAGGAGAAGACACCGACTGGCCGGCCTCTATCGTCACCTCGTTACCAGAGAGTGTATAGATACTTTCGGGCAGAGGCTCATACGATGTCTCGTTGCGGACATTATAGTTGGCCAAAGCCTGTGCATCGGTCACCAGCCGGTAGCTGCAAGTCTCGGCAGCAGGGTCAGACAGGCGCACGTTCAGATTGGTAGACACAATCTCATTGCCCACCGTGAGCTTCTGTGAGGAGTTGGCATCGGTGTTGGTCTGTACGATGAACGCCTGATTGTGCAGCTCATCATATTCCGCATCGTTGCAGCTGGTCAGCACGAAGGCACCTACCATCAGGCTCCCCAATATGGTTTTTGATATAGTTCTCATTTCTGTAATATTAAGAAGGTTATTTTACGGAAGGATTCATAATCTGTATGCCCCTGCGCAGCGCCGGATAAGAGGGCTGCTTGCCGGCATTGTATTCATACTCCATGTGGTAGGTTCCGATACCGCCCTTCTGCACAGCCTTGCCGTCTACGATGGGTAGCCAGCGGGCCATACCCTCCAAGCTCATCATCTTGTTGCCGTTGCGGTCGGTATAGGTCACGCCACCGGCAGCCGCATAGTTCTCGAAGTTCTCGGTCACGATGTACTTCTTGGCCACCTCCTCAGCGGTGAGTACACCGTCGAAGTTGTAGATGGTGCTTGCCAGACGGCTGTCGAGATTGGCATCGCCCGAACAACTGTATGCCTGCACGATAAAGTAATCGAAGTGGGCTCCCAACTCGCTATTCACTGTCTGGGGCTCGCCGTCGATGACGAGCAACCGGCCAGTGCCAGACTTGGGACCTACACGCTTGCTGAGCGCTTCGACAAAGATACGCTCACGCTCAGGCTGACCGGCAATGTTTCCGGATGAACCGTAGTTGGGCTCATAGTCCCAGTCGAAACCGTCGTAGCCATACTTGTCGATGGTGTCGCAGAGCTGGTTGGCATACTTCTCGATAGCGGCAGCCATCGAAGCCTCATCGCCCTCTGTGTAGCCCCAATAGGCCTCCGCTGTCTGCCCCTCGGGAGTGAGCTGGTCGCCAATGTTGGCCACGATGAAGCACATCAGCGCGCGGGTACCCTTCACGGTCTGCACGTAGTTGAGGTCAGCCTTCTTCTCAGCAGACAGATTCTTCCAGTTGCCCCAGATGGAGACAAAATCCACACTGTCGGGCAGTCCTCTCAGCGAGTTTTCCAATGAGGCACCAGAGCCTACCCAGTTGCCGAACCATCCGAAAGCCACGGGGTGGTCGGTCTTCTTATATTCCCGCAAGGCTGCATAGTACGCCTCCGACTTTGCCGGGTCTGTCAAGTTCTCCGGATCCTTGATCTCCGCGTCTGTGTCGCAGGCGGCAAAGAGGCAAGAAGCACCGATGAACAGCAGCAATATCTTACTTATATTTTTCATTGTTCTTTGTTTTTACTTTATTACCCATTCATGATTATCACATTACCTTTGCCACCACATCTTGGTAGCATAGTCGTCGGCACCACCCAGCAGTTTCACGGCCTGTGTATAGTTGGCGGCATTGTTGGTCATCTCGGTGTAGTCGAACGGAATACGGTTGGGAACCTCGATGCTGTACGATGTAGACTGGGCCACGGGGAACACCTTGGGATACCCCGTGCGGCGTATCTCGTTCCAAGCCTCCTGTCCGTCGGGGAAGAGGGCAATCCACTTCTGTACGATCAGGCGCTCCAGCTTCTCCTCTTCCGAGGCCGACTCGTCCCACTTGATGGTGATGCTCGTCATGCGGGCATGGCTTCCACCGTAACCGCCATCGGCATCCTTATAGTCCGCAGGGGTAGAGGTGTCGTCAGCCAGATAGCTGTCCACTCCCTTGGCACCCCACTGCTCGAAGGAGAGCGTGATGGCCTGGTTGTACAGTTCCTCTGCCGTTCCGCCCATGCCAGACCAACCGATGAGCGCACCCTCTGCACGGCAGAACGTCATCTCGGCGGCAGTCATCCACACACCACGTGTGTCCTGCTCCACCTTGGCGGCAGAGTAGATGGCATCGGCCACGGTCTTGTTACCGATGTTGGCACCGGCACGGCAACCGATGATGGCACGGTCGCCCGGAGTGACAGTAGCGACAAAGTACTGGCTGATACGCGGGTCGCCATAACCGTTCATATAGCTCTCGATATCGGCGCAGATACGGCTGTCGCCCCACTCCACTACCGTCTTGTACATGCCATTGGGCACGTAAGTGATGGCCGCATTGTCGTCGTTGGAGGTCATCACGCCGGCGGCCACTGCCTCCTCGCCCACTTGGCGGGCATAGGTGGGATCCACGAAGCGCATACGGATGGCCATACGCAGTTTGAGGGAGTTGGCAAACTTGAGCCACTTGGTGAAATCGCCACCATAGACATTGTCCGAAGTCTTGAACTGCACCAGCGAACCGCCATTGGCCGAAATCATACCGCCAATGATGTCGATGGCATTGTCGAGGTCGGCTATCAAGGTGCGGTACACCGTCTCCTGAGATGAGTAGGCGTTGGCATCGGCCTCTACACCGATGGGCAGCGGGCCGTACATATCGGTCAGACGCAGGAACGATTGTGCCCTGAGTATCAATGCCCAAGCATAACTCAGGCTCTCTGTGCCGGTGAGGCGTACCACCTCGTTAAAGGCCGACACCGTCTTGGGCATACTGTCGGCAAACGGATAGCGTACCCAGCCCACAGGAGCGTTCATCTTGGCAAAGTTGTTGCCGGCAAAACCGTTGTTGGCATAGGTCAGGAACCGTCCCAGATAGTTGCCGATCAGGTCCTGGTTCATCTGGTAGGTGTTTTCCTGCTCGGGGAATGCCTCGTTCTGCATCTGTACCAGGAAAGAACCCGTATTATAGTTGTCTCTTGCGAGCTCCTCGCCAGATGCTTTCTCGCCCGGACGGTTGGCATCCTCAAAGCCCGACGTACACGATGCCAAGCCGAAGAGCGTTACCGAAACAAGCCCCAAGGACAAACCTTTGAATATCTTATTTGTCTTCATTGTCTTATGCTGTTAATAGAGAGATTAGAACTTGAGTTTAACATTGAAGCCCAGCGACCGCAGGCTCGGCTGCATGAAGTAGTCGAATCCCTGATAGAATGTACCGGTAGAACCGGTGGACTCGGGATCGAACGGAGCCTTGCAGTAGATGAGGAAGAGGTTGTTGGCCGTCAGACCCAGCGACAGGTCTACACCACCCAGCATCTTCTTGGGGAACGTGTAGGCGATGTGGGCCTCCTGCAGACGCACGTTGGTGCCGCTGTAGATATACTCAGACCAGATGGGGTTGTCGCCACCCACTACCGAGTAGTAGCTCTCTGCCGACACATAACCCGTGTTGACAGCCACGCCGCCTGCCTCGCGGGCATCGGCCGTACGCTTTGACACACCATAGTAGTCGAGGATGGCCTGCGTCTGGCTCAAGACGATACCGCCCAGACGTGCCGAAACCAAGAAGCCGAGGTTGATGCCCTTCCATGTGAAATCGTTGGAGAAACCGATGTTGCCCTTGGGCAGCACATTGCCACGATACTCGGGATTGGAAAGTGTCTCGCGGATTACATTGCCGCTGGCATCGAGTGCGATGTTGCCCTCATTGTCACGGGCAAAGTCTGTAAAGGTATAGAGGTCGCCCATCGTGCCGCCCTTCTTCAGGATGATCTCGGCACCGTTGAGTCCACCCATGCGGATGACCTCGTCCGGGTCTTCGAGCAGGTCGATGATCTTGTTGCGGTTCATGCTGTAGGTGAGGCTGCTGGTCCAGTTGAAGTCGCCCCAGGTCTTGTTGTAACCGATCGTGAGCTCGATACCGCGGTTGCGCACATTACCGGTCTGCACATACTCGCTGCTGTAACCCTCGGCACCCGTGATGGGACGCAGGAAGGTCTGCTTGCGCGTGTTGGACTGGTAGAATGTCAGGTCGAAGGAGAGCGCATTGTTCAGGAAGCGGGCGGTGATACCGGCCTCCCAAGAGTTGGTACGCTCGGGATAGAAGGTCTCGGGGAACTTGTAGGTCACCGTCTCGTAACTCTGCGAGGCAGGGTTGTAGCTGTAGCGCCACTGCGAGGTGATGTTGGGGCTGATGGCCGAACCTACCGATGCCCATGAGCCACGCACCTTCAGGTAGTCGATACCCTTGGGCATCTGCACCATCTGCGAGATGATGGCCGACATACCCACTGAGGGATAGAAGAACGACTCGTTGCTGGTGCCGGCGAGGGCCGAATCCCAGTCGTTACGCCCGGTGAGCGTCATGTACAGCATGGAGCGCCAGCCCAACTCCACGTTGGCGAAGAGCGAGTTGATATGATGCTTGTTATAGCTGTAGATGGGGCGGTTGTCGTTGGTGGGCGAACCGTAGTCGATGGCGTTGGGGGTGAAGATGTTGGACGGGGCCTTCAGTCCTCCCTGGAAACCATTGTCGTCATACTGTGTACGAGACATCGACGCGCCGGCGTTGGCACCGATGGAGAAGTCGCCGATGTGCTTGTTTACATTGAACATGATATCGCCGTAGAGGCTCTGGTCAGCGATGTTATGGTACTTGTAGAAACCATAGTCTGAGTGCGCAAACAGGTTGATGGTCGATGCGTAACGCTGGTCCTCGGCCTTGGTGGTGGTGCGGTCCCAGCGCAGACGGCCCACTACGTCGAGCCAGTCCGTAATCTGGTACTTCAGGCTACCGCTCGTCATGTAGCGGTGCTTGTGGTTGATACGGTTCATGCGGTTGGCCACCCAGTACGGGTTCTGCATCTGCAGCGCGTCGCCGAAGTTCCAGTTCTGCACGTAGATACCGCGGGCCGAATCCCAGATTTCATACGTACGGATGGCGTCGAAACTCTCACCACGCGGGAAGAGGTACAGGGGAACCAACGGGTTGTAGTACTGACCCTGCGCCATCAGGTTCTTGTCGTTCTGGTTGATGTAATTGAAACTGAAATCCAGCGTCAGCTTGTCGTTCAGGAACTTGGTGGTGTTGCGGAAAGCGAAATTGTATCGGTTGTATTTGTTGTTGGGGATGATACCCTGTGCGTTGGTCGTACCGATAGAGGCATAGGTCTGGTTCTTGTCGTTGCCCACGGTGAGCGACACATTGTTCTGGATATTGGTACCCGTGTTGAAGAAATCCTCAGGGTCAAAGGTTCCCGTGTACTCAGAACCGCCCTTCTCGCCCCATGAGCGTACCTCACCGGGACGGTTGGCATACTGGTTCTGGAACTCGGGCATCTTGAATGGAGAAGAGAACTGGGTGCTGTTCGACACGGTCACCGAAACCTTGCCCTCCTTGCCCTGCTTGGTGGTGATCATGATCACACCCTGTGCGGCAGCAGAACCGTAGAGCGCGGCGGCAGCAGGACCGCTGAGCACGCTGATGCTCTCGATATCCTCGGGGTTGATGTCGGCGATACCCTCACCGCCCGGCTGGTCAACGAAAATACCCTCCGAAGAACCGTCGTTGCGGTTGTTGATGGGCACACCGTCTATCACATACAGTGCCTGGTTGCTCTGGTTGATCGATTTGGGACCACGCATCACCACCCTCGTGGCACCGCCCATGCCGGCCGAAGAGGCGTTGATGTTGACACCGGCCACCTTGCCGGAGAGCGAGTTCATGAAATTGGTGCTCTTCACCGTCGTCAGGTCCTCGTTGCCTATCTGCTGCACATTGTAGCTCAGCGCCTTCTCCGAGCGCTTGATACCGAGGGCGGTCACCACTACCTCCTCCAGCACCTTCTCGTCCTGTGCAAGGCTGATCTTCATGCCCATACCCGTGGGCGTCACCTCCTTGTCGGCATAGCCGAGGTACGACACTACCAACGTGGCACCTGCCGGCACCTTGATGGTAAAATTACCGTCCAGGTCGGTAACCGTGGCTGTTTTGGTGCCCTTTACCGTGACGGTGGCACCGATGACGGGCTGCCCGGTCTCGTCGAGCACCTGTCCACCTACTGTCTTCTCACCTGCCTGTGCCACTTTCATCACCGGTTTAGGTGATGTTTGCTCCACCGCTTCCGCGTAGGTAGCCGTGACACCCATGCACAATGCCGAAGAGAACAATAGTCTCAGCAAATTTAATTGCATATTGTCCATAGATTCTTTTAAATTTTAATAATAGTAAAACACTAAGTTAAGTTTATCGTTTTTAGTTCTTTTATCTTCTTTAATAGGCTGTAAAATCTTCAATAGACATTCTTTTATATATCTTCTTATTGTATCGTCTCACGTTGCAGATTCAGCCAACCGTCTCCCGACGGCAGCTACGCCCGCACAGGCAATTTCTCTTTAGGTTTTGGTACAATGCCAAATATTGCAGGCTTTGCCATTTTTCTCGCCGCAAAGATAGTAATAAGTTTGAAAAGGCAATCGTTTGCCCACTTTTTTTGGCCAACAATTAACAACTATTTGCTATTCATTTTCCCATTTGCTATCCCGATATTGCAAATCAAGATGTATATTTATTGCATACATACCCACTCGCCAACAGCAATCCCTCGCATATCCGAGCCAAAGGGAAAACGCCGACAATCCCTATCAAGAGC
>JBJEAU010000148.1:0-25148 GCA_051869355.1 Prevotella sp.
CACCACCGGGCATGCAACCCGGCCATGCGGCGCTCTTTTGTTTCAAGGCTTTATGCCGTGCCCTTACGGGCAGGTAAAACCTTTGGTTCTGAGCAGAGACTCACCGTAAACCGTGAGAGCCTCCAGATAGAAGCGGGTAAAGCGCTTCCACATTTCTTTCATTTTCGTTGTCATCCTTTTCATCTTTTTACCTTTTTAAACTGTTTACCTTTTCGAAGGTCATTTTTTCCTTTAGAACCTTCGTTCTATCATCATTTGTGTCGATGCAAAGATAGCAAGTATATGGGCTTGTCCGTGTTAAAGACCCATTAAAAAAACATCCCTCCCCCCTTTTCTTGACGATTGTCAACAACAAGGTTTTTGGAATAGGGGAATGGACAGGGCCGAAAGGATTTTCAGGGGGGCATCGGGGTTACAAGAGGCGGCACCGGCTCGCTCATTCTATCAAAACATGTCGCTTACCACGATACCAAAATCGGCACTGCCCAGCCCCCAAAGCCCGACAGTGCCTTACTATACGGGAGGGGGAAATTCTCCCACCCGGGTTCATCCATGTATGTATCGTTTACTTCTCGTCCTTGCTCCTGATATACTCTTCGTACTCGGCTATCTCGCGCTCGCCGATATGCGAGAGGCCATAGTGCTCGGCATGCTGGCTCACATCGAGGCCCACACGCTCACTCTGGGCGCTCACACGCATGGGGATGAGGCGATCTATGACCCAATAGCCCAGATAACTCATGCCAAAGGTGTAGACAATGACGATGGCCACGGCCAGCAGGTGGTAGAGGAAGACCACGAAGCCGTCCCAAGTGCCGGCTATCAAGCCTTCTTGGATAAAGATGCCGGTGAGCACGGTACCGAAGATACCGCCCGTGCCGTGGGTGGGAAACACGTCGAGGGCATCGTCTACACGGCTGTGGCTACGCCAGTACACGGCCACATTGCAGATGATGGTGATGACGAAGGCGATGAAGATGCTCTGTCCCACGGTGACATAGCCTGCCGAGGGGGTGATGGCTACCAGTCCGACCACGCATCCCACGGCGGCACCCATGGCGGAGGGCTTGCGGCCACGCAGGCAGTCGAAGAAGATCCAAGTCATCATGGCCGTGGCTGAAGCGGTATTGGTGTTGAGGAAGGCCTTGACAGCCTGACCGTCGGCATGGAGCGAACTGCCGGCATTGAATCCGAACCATCCTAACCACAGCATGGCGGCGCCGAGGAGCACAAAGGGGATGTTGGCAGGCTCTGACTGACGTGTGTGGGCAGCACGGCGTCCGAGGAAGAGGGCACCGGCAAGGGCAGCCACACCCGACGAGGCATGAACCACGATACCACCGGCGAAATCGACCACGCCCCACTGTAGGAAGAGGCCGTCGGGGTGCCACGTCATGTGGGCCAGCGGACAGTAGATGAAGACGAAAAACCAGATCATGAAAAACAGGTACGCCGAGAAGCGCACACGCTCGGCAAAGGAGCCGGTGATGAGCGAGGGGGTGATGATGGCAAACTTCATCTGGAAGAGGGCGTAGAGAGCCAGCGGGATGGTGGCACCTCCCAATATCTTGCCCGTGGGGGTGGTGAAGGGGTCAGCTCCCACACCTTGGAACATGAGGAAGGTGGTGGGGTCGCCGATGATGCCGCCAATGTCGTTGCCGAAGGCGAGGCTGAAGCCGAAGACCACCCACAAGACACTGATGAGTCCCATGGCGATGAAACTCTGCAACATGGTGGAAATGACGTTCTTGGCACCCACCATGCCGCCATAGAAGAAGGAGAGGCCCGGGGTCATCATGAGCACGAAGATAGTGGCCGTGATGAGCCATGCCACATCGGCGGCACTGATGCGCGACCAGTCGCAACTGAACGAGGGCTCGCCGGCAAAGAGTCCGGCAAGGGCGATAAGGGTCATCGCCGTCATAAGGATTACCCATTTTTTGTGTACTTTCATCTTTTTACCTTTAGTTTAGTTGTGTTTATTGAAGATCATTGTTTTTCTCACGTTTTGCCGCTCCTGCCGATAGCTGAGACGGCGTTTGTTCACCGTACGGCATTTGGAATACGCCCGTACTCCATTTGCAGTTCGGCCGTACGGCAAATGGTGTACGCCCGTACGGCAAATGCCATACGCCCACCAAAGGGCGTAACGGCATGCCGCAAACGGTCAGTATGCCTGTTCGTGTACGCCTTTCACGGCACGGCCGCTGGGATCGTTCTGCCCCTGGAACGAGGCATCCCATGCCAGTGCCTCGGCGGTGGAGCAGGCCACGGAGGGCACGGAGGGTACGCTGCGCGCCGCACTGTCGCTGGGGAAGTGCTCGGCGAAGATGCTGCGGTAGTAATACTCCTCCTTGTTCTGCGGCGGGTTGATGGGGAAGCGCTCGGCGGCGTGCGCCATCTCCTCGTCGCTCACAGCAGCAGCGGTGACGGCCTTGAGGGTGTCTATCCACGAGTAGCCCACACCGTCGCTGAACTGCTCCTTCTGCCGCCACGCCACCTCATGGGGCAGGATATCGGCAAAGGCCTCGCGCACGATACGCTTCTCGATGGTGGTGCCGGGGCACATCTTGGCCTCGGGATGGGTGCGCATGGCCACGTCGAGGAATTCCTTGTCCAAGAAAGGCACCCTGCCCTCTACGCCCCATGCGGCCAGACTCTTGTTGGCACGCAGGCAGTCGTAGAGATAGAGCTTGGAGAGCTTGCGCACGGTCTCTTCGTGGAAGGCCTGGGGCGTGGGTGCCTTGTGGAAGTAGAGATAACCGCCAAAGATCTCGTCGGCTCCCTCGCCGGAGAGCACCATCTTGATACCCATCGACTTGATGACACGCGCCAGCAGGTACATGGGGGTGGAGGCACGCACGGTGGTGACATCGTAAGTCTCGATAAAGTAGATGACATCGCGGATGGCGTCGAGTCCCTCTTGGATGGTATAGTTGATCTCGTGGTGCACGGTGCCGATATAGTCGGCCACCAACCGTGCCTTGGCCAAGTCGGGAGCACCCTTGAGGCCCACGGCAAACGAGTGGAGGCGCGGCCACCAAGCCCGGGTCTGCCCTCCCTCCTCAATACGGCGGTCGGCAAACTGCTCGGCGAGGGCGGAGATGACCGACGAGTCGAGACCGCCGCTGAGCAGCACGCCATAGGGTACATCGCTCATGAGCTGGCGCTTGACGGCGGCGCGGAGCGAGTCGTGTATGGCGCTGACGCTGGCCCCATTGTCTTTCACGCTGTCGTACTGCATCCAGTCTCTACGGTAGTAGCGGCGCATGCCGGGGGTGCGGCTCCAGTAGTAGTGGCCGGGCAGGAAGGGCTCGTAGCGGTCGCACTGCCCCTCGAGAGCCTTGAGTTCGCTGGCCACATAGACACGGCCGTCGGCATCGTAGCCTATATATAAAGGTATGACACCGATGGGGTCGCGGGCGATGAGAAACTCGTCGCGTGCCTGGTCATAGAGAGCAAAGGCGAAGATGCCCGAGAGGCGCTCGATCATGCGCTCGATGTCGGTGGGGGTGGGCTCTCCGTGGTCGGCCACGGTGAAGAGCTCGCGGTAGAGAGCCAGTATCACCTCGCAGTCGCTGCCTGTCTGGAAGTCATAGCGCCCCTCAAACTGGCCACGGATGTCCTGATGGTTGTAGATTTCGCCGTTGACGGCCAGTATCTGCTGGTTGCCGGGACTGAAAAGGGGCTGTCTGCCCGATTCGGGATCGACGATAGACAGGCGCTCGTGCGCCAAGATGGCCGAGCCGCCGCTGTAGATACCGCTCCAGTCGGGACCGCGGTGACGTATTTTCTGACTCATCCTGAGGGCTTTTTGCCGCAATGCCTCTGAGGGCTGCGGACTATTGAAGATGGCTACGATTCCACACATATCTTTATGGTTGTTTTTGGTTTGTATATACACGCCATGCGTGCTGTTTGTTTGTCTCGAAAATCCTCCATACCACTTTCTTTTTGCAAAGAAACTGCTGCAAAATTAATTCATTTTGTCGTATTCAGAAACAGATACCTGTCATTTTGAATATTTAAAAACCATCTAAATTACACTTTGTAAGCGCCAATATTAGAAAGTCTTACACTTTTGACAATTTCAGGTGATTTTACTTCCGATATGAAACAAGGCCATAAAATTATGATAAAAAGCGAATGACTTTGCATGAAATTATGACTTTTCGTTGTAATTTTGCAGCGGTTATTGACAAAAAACTATTTTAGAGAAGAGGAGAACAACAAAATGGGATATCAGACCATACACTTTACCAAGATGCACGGGGCGGGCAACGACTACATCTACGTAGACACCACCCGTTACCCCATCGCCGACCCCTGCGAGGCCGCCAAGCGCTGGAGCGCCTACCACACAGGCATAGGCAGCGACGGACTGGTGCTGATCGGCAAGCCGTCGATCATGAGCGGGGCCGACTTCTCCATGCGTATCTTCAATGCCGACGGCTCCGAGGCCATGATGTGCGGCAACGCCAGCCGCTGCATAGGCAAGTACCTGTATGACAAGGGACTGACAGACAAGGAGACCATCAAGCTGGAAACGCTGTCGGGGGTGAAGATTCTGCAACTGGAGGTGGAGGACAGGAAGGTGAAAAGCGTGACCGTGGATATGCTCGAACCTCGGCTGCACGATGCCTCACAGTATGATGAGCAGACGGGGCTCTCGGAGATGGAGCAGACGGGGCGCCCGGTGTTTGTATCGATGGGCAACCCGCACTGCGTGATCTTCGTGGACAGTCTCGACGGCATAGACATCGCCCAGTTGGGCAGCGCCTATGAGCACAGCAAGGCTTTTCCGCAGCGCTGCAACATAGAGTTTGTGCAACAGACTGGTCCCGACACCTTGCGCGCAAGGGTGTGGGAACGGGGCTCAGGCATCACAATGGCCTGCGGCACCGGTGCCTGCGCCACAGCCGTGGCTGCCGCCACGCTGGGCATCTGTCCACGCCAGTGCCAAGTGGTGATGGACGGCGGCACGCTCTCCATCAGATGGGACGAAGAGACAGGACACGTGTTTCTCTCGGGTCCCGCCGCCTTTGCCTTTGAGGGCGAAATCAGGCCCTGACCATCATTCATCAACAACCATCAACTTTCAACCAACCAGACATTAAATAAAATTCCGATATGGCATTAGTAAACGAACACTTCCTGAAACTGTCCAACAACTACCTGTTTGCCGACATCGCCAAGAAAGTTAACGCCTTCAAGGTGTCGCACCCCAAGTCAGAGGTCATCAGCCTCGGCATCGGCGATGTCACCCAGCCGCTCTGTCCGGCGGTGATAGAGGCCATGCACAAGGCAGTGGACGAGATGGCCACGCAGGCCACCTTCAGGGGATATGGCCCTGAGAGGGGCTACGACTTCCTGCGCGAGGCTATCCTCAAAAACGATTTCCTGCCTCGTGGCATCCACCTCGACCCGAGCGAGATATTCGTGAACGACGGCGCCAAGAGCGATACGGGAAACATACAGGAGATTGTGCGCTGGGACAACTCCATCGGCGTGACAGACCCCATCTATCCCGTCTACATAGACTCTAACGTGATGATAGGACGGGCCGGTGTCATGGAAAACGGCAAGTGGAGCAACGTGACCTACTTCCCCTGCACCGAGGAAAACGGATTCATCCCCCAGTTGCCCGACCACAGGGTGGACATGATCTACCTGTGCTACCCCAACAACCCCACGGGCACCGTGCTGCCCAAGGAGGAACTGCGCAAGTGGGTGAACTATGCCCTGCGCAACGATGCCATCATCTTCTACGATGCGGCCTACGAGGCCTATATACAGGATGATGACATCCCCCACTCCATCTACGAGATCAAGGGGGCACGCAAGTGTGCCATCGAGTTTCACAGTTACTCGAAGACGGCGGGCTTCACGGGTGTGCGTTGCGGCTATACGGTCATCCCCAAGGAACTGAAGGCGGTGACGCTCGACGGCAAGGAGCGGGTGGAACTGAACCATCTGTGGGACCGCCGGCAAAGTACCAAGTTCAACGGCACCAGCTACATCTCGCAGCGGGCGGCAGAGGCCATCTACACTCCTGAGGGCAAGCAGCAGACACAGGCCACCATCGACTACTATATGGGCAATGCCAAGATCATGCACGAGTCGCTCACGAAGATGGGGTTCAAGGTCTTCGGCGGCCAAAACGCTCCCTACCTGTGGGTGAAGACTCCCGACGGCGAGAGCAGCTGGCGATTCTTCGAGCAGTTGCTCTACGGAGCTTCGGTGGTTTGTACCCCGGGCGTGGGATTCGGTCCCAGCGGCGAGGGCTACTTCCGGCTCACGGCTTTCGGAGAGCGCGAGGACTGCAAGGAAGCCATGCGGCGCATCGCCGAATGGATAGGCTAAAGTGACAAAAACCAATAAAAAAGAGATATGTTTTCAGAAAAAAACATTACCTTTGCCGCTGCAACGCGAAGCGTGATGTTTTTGTGATAATTTTTAATAACAAAAAGATAGATAGACTATGGCTAATTTGAGATTTGAAGCTGTGTCTGAGGCCTTCAAGAAGAAGCCTCTTGATGTAGAGGTGCCGGCGGGACGTCCTTCCGAATATTTCGGCAAGTACGTGTTTAACCGCGCCAAGATGTATAAGTATCTGCCGGCCGAGATCTACGAGAAACTGATAGACGTAATCGACAACGGTACCCGTCTGGACCGCTCTATCGCCGATGCCGTGGCCGACGGCATGAAACACTGGGCCGAGGACAACGGCGTGACACACTACACCCACTGGTTCCAACCCCTCACCGAGGGCACAGCCGAGAAGCACGATGCCTTTATAGAGCACGACGGCAAGGGCGGCATGATAGAAGAGTTTACGGGCAAGCTGCTCGTACAGCAGGAACCCGATGCCTCGAGTTTCCCCTCTGGCGGTATCCGCAACACCTTCGAGGCACGCGGCTATTCGGCATGGGATCCCACATCGCCTGTCTTCATCATCGACGACACGCTCTGTATCCCCACAGTCTTCATCTCTTACACCGGCGAGGCGCTGGACTACAAGGCTCCGCTGCTGCGCTCGCTCCATGCCATCAACGTGGCTGCCACCAATGTGGCCAAATATTTCTATCCTGACGTGAAGAAGGTGCAGACCAATCTGGGATGGGAGCAGGAGTACTTCCTCGTAGACGAGGCGCTTTACTGCGCACGCCCCGACCTGATGCTCACCGGACGCACCCTGATGGGACACGACTCTGCCAAGAACCAGCAGATGGACGACCACTATTTCGGAACGATTCCTATGCGCGTGCAGGCCTTTATGAAAGACATGGAGGCACAGGCTCTGGAACTGGGCATTCCCTGCAAGACACGCCACAACGAGGTGGCTCCTAACCAGTTTGAGGTGGCTCCTATCTTCGAGGAGTGCAACCTGGCCGTAGACCACAACATGCTGCTCATGTCGCTGATGAAGCGTGTGGCCCACAAGCATGGCTTCCGCGTGCTGCTGCACGAGAAACCATTTGCTGGCATCAACGGCTCGGGTAAGCACAACAACTGGAGCCTCTCTACCAATACCGGCATCCTGCTCCACGCTCCGGGCAAGACTCCCGAGGACAACCTGCGCTTCGTGGTCTTCATCGTCGAGACGCTGATGGGCGTGTACAAGCACAACGGTCTGATCAAGGCCTCGATCATGAGCGCCACCAATGCCCACCGTCTGGGAGCCAACGAGGCACCTCCTGCCATCATCTCCAGCTTCTTGGGACACCAGCTCACTGACTTGCTTGAGCATATCGTGAAGTCTGACAAAGACGATATCTTCTCTGTCTCCGGCAAGCAGGGCATGAAGCTCGATATCCCCGAGATTCCCGAACTGCTGATTGACAATACCGACCGCAACCGCACCTCTCCCTTCGCTTTCACAGGAAACCGATTCGAGTTCCGTGCCGTCGGTTCCGAGGCCAACTGCGCTTCGGCCATGATTGCCCTCAATGCTGCGGTGGCAGAGGCACTGGTAGACTTCAAGACTCGTGTGGACGCACTTGTTGCCGGCGGCGCAGATCAACTGAGCGCCATCATCGACGTGGTGCGCGAGGATATCAAGACTTGCCAGCCCATCCACTTCGACGGCAACGGCTATTCTGACGAATGGGTAGAGGAAGCCAAGCGTCGCGGACTGGACTGCGAGACAAGTTGTCCCATCATCTTTGACCGCTATCTCGACGAAGCCAGCGTGAAGATGTTTGAGTCGCTCAACGTCATGAAACGCAACGAGCTGGAAGCACGCAACGAGGTGAAGTGGGAAACCTACACGAAGAAGATACAGATTGAGGCACGTGTGATGGGCGACCTGACCATGAACCATATCATCCCTGTGGCCACGCACTACCAGAGCCGTCTGGCACGCAACGTCCAGAACATGTTTGAGATATTCCCTGCCGAGGAAGCTGAGAAACTTACTGCCCGCAACAAGAAGATTATCCGCGAGATTGCAGAGCGTACACAGCTGATAGAGACTGGCGTGGAGGAACTGGTCAACGCCCGTAAGGTGGCCAACCGCATCGAGAGTGAGCGCGAGAAGGCTATCGCCTACCACGATACCGTTGCTCCCAAGATGGAGGAGATCCGTTACCAGATAGACAAGCTGGAGCTTACCGTTAGCGATGAAATCTGGACGCTGCCCAAGTACCGCGAACTGCTCTTTATCAGATAACTCTTTAAAGGTAAAAGGGTAAAAGGGTGTAGGGACGCACGTTCGTGCGTCCGCTCCAACGCAAATAAAAAAGTAAAGAGGTATCAAGGAACTTCCTTCTTACCTCTTTACTTTTTTCCTTTTAAAAAGATTTCCCCTTGGGGGCGGACGCACGAACGTGCGTCCCTACACCGTTTTACCCTTTTACCTTATTACCCTTTTACCTTTTTACCTTTAAAAATCTTTGCTCCACGACACTTTGCCATCGGTGTCCATCACTTTCACCTTCAGTTTGTCGCCGTCTGACGCTGCCACTACAGCAGCATCGTTGGTATTGACGAGCAGCGGGAAACGGTGCTGTGCGTTGGCATCCTCGTAGACGAAACGGTGCAGGTGGCCGCAAATCATCAGATCGATGCCTGCCTCGTTGAGGATAGGCACAAACTTGCGGCCCACTTCCAAATCACCATGCCACGCCGTATGGTCATAGCGTGGCGGCACATGGGCGATGACCACCTTGTGCTTGGCACGCTTAAAGGCTTCCGAAGCAACCACTTGCTTGAGCCACTCTGCCTGCTCAGTGCGATAGTTGTCGTAGTCGGTGATGCCGGCATACTCAATATCCGTATCGGGCTTGTCCTCACCGGTGTCGAGACAGATAAAGAGCACAGGACCCTGCTCCACGGTAAAATAGATATTGGACTTGCGGGGACAGACATAATCGTGGAACGTGTGTGCCTTCTGCCCACGTGTCTCATGGTTGCCGCGGACATAGTAGAGCGGCACCTCCCTGGCAAATACATGTACGGCAGTATCCATGAAGCCACCGAACAACTTGCGCTCCGCATCATCGAAAAGCGAGAGCATGTCGCCATTGAAGAAGACCATGTCCTTGGTCTTGCACTCCGAAGCCTCCATCAGTTTGCCCAACACATCCTTATGCTCATGGATGTCGTTGAACACCACAAACCGGGCATCCTTCTTGCTTCTGTCGAGCGTACGAAACGTGGGCAACGGTGTCTTGTAGGCACTCGAAGCCGTATAGTTGCCATAGTGCACATGGATGCCCTGATGCTTGAGTACCTCCTGTGCATAGATACGGTAACGGTACTGGGTGCCGGGACGCAAGCCCGTCAGACGGACGGAGTGGATACGAGTCTCGCGCTTGATGCCGATGGCCGTGTCGTAAAACCGGGGATGGGCAGCGGCGTAGAAATCGGAGTCGTCTGCCGGCGCAGTCTCCACCCAGCCCACCGAAGTACTGTCGGTCACCCACACGATGGTGGCCTCGGTCTCCGAAACATCCTGCAGATAGGGTCCATGCAGTATTTTGATAGCATGGATGCAAGTAAACGGCAGCATCAAGAGGGCTGCCAACACTACTAACTTTCGATTTGTCATCATGATATTCCCTGTTTATATATGGTCACAAATTTAGCACAAAAAAGAGGATTGGACAAGTATATCCGCCACTTTTTGTCCACACTCCTCTCTTTTTTTACAGCCCGTAGCCGCCTGACAGCCGAAGCAGCAGTCATTACTGTCAGTGCAGGCACAGCACGATACTGTCGGCTTGCACACGCTCCTTCAGGAAACCGCGCAGCCGCTCCACGTCGGCCTGCCCCATGCGTTGCTTGCCGTCGGTGCCCACGATGGCAGCCACATACTGCCGGGTCCCGGTCGAGTCGCGCCCTGCCTCCACCATACGGGCAAGCCCCACCGTACGCACTTGCGGGAAAAGCACGGCCACCTCGCCCCTAATCTCCGTGGCCAGTTGTCCGTAGCGGGTGTAACTTTCCAACTGTCCCTGCAGCACATTGGTCTGTGCCGAGAGTTCCAGCATACGCTTACGCTCACTGTCCCAGTCGTTGCTCACCTTTATCAGTTCGTGATTGAGCTGCAAGATACTGTCCGACTGCTCTCCCTGGATGATATTGAGCGCATATTTGCCCAGCCCATAACCGGCCATGCGTCCTGCCGCCTCAGCCTGCTTGGCCGGCGTGATTTCCTTGCCCACCGCCACCACGTCGAGCGTCAGCCGCTCATTGTCCACACGGTTAGAAATCACCTGCGTACCCGACTGCGACAGTTCTGTCTTCACAAACCGCCCCACATTGTTGTCGAAGATACTCTGCCTCACGATGCCCACCGTGAGCACCGTGGCCGGCAACATGGTAAGCACCGCAATGCCCATCACCACCCGCTGGGCTCGGAGTGCCATCCCGCTGTCGGCAAAAGCCTTGCGGCGGAAGTGCATCATCCTCACCCCCACATAGGTGGCCAGACTGATAAACACCGTATTGATGAAGAAGAGATAGAAAGCCCCGAGAAAGTAGAGCCAATGCCCCGTGGCCAGGCCATAACCGGCCGTACAGAGAGGCGGCATGAGCGCTGTGGCGATGGCCACGCCGGGTATCACATTACCCTTGCCCTTGGTACAGAGGGCGATGATGCCCGCCGCCCCGCCACAGGTAGCTATCAGCACATCGTAGAGCGTGGGCGAGGTACGCGCCAGCAGCTCTGACCGCGCATCGCCCAGCGGCGTGAGCAGGAAGTAGACCGTGGCGGTGAGCACACTGATAAGCGTGGCCACGCCAAAGTTGCGTGCCGAGCGCTTGAGCAGCTCCACGTCGTTGATGCCCACAGCCAGTCCCATGCCAATGATAGGTCCCATGAGGGGCGAGATGAGCATGGCGCCGATGATGACAGCCGGCGAGTTGACATTGAGCCCGAGCGAGGCGATGAAGATGGCAAAGATGAGCACCCACAGATTGGCGCCCCTGAAACTCACCCCACTGCTGATTTGCGCCACGATCTGGCGCTCGTCCTCCTTGTCGGGCATGATGTTGAAGTACACCCTCACTCCCCTTAACATGGCACGCAGCCGCTTCATTTTTTCTCCCATACCTGTCAAGTCTACATGGTTTCTGCCGCTAATATAACCAATTTCCACGACAAAAGCAAGCGTGGCCAACGTTATTTAAAGCCTTTTTAGCTTTATCGCCAAAAAAAGTCACTTTTACTTTTTGCCTTTCAAGAATATTGGGTATATTTGCAGTTGTTAGGCGAAGCCTCGCCATCAGGAAAAGCACCTTTGCTATAGGTATATGCCACCTTTAGGGAAGCTAAACGACACCTTTAGACGAGCTAAATGCCACCTTTACACAAGACAAGCGACATACCTGACGACGAGCACCACCGCCCCCGACAATCGACAATCTACTGTTAGAGAAAACAATATGGAAAAGGAACAAAAGAAATTCAGAGTGGAGAGCGACCTTTTGGGCGAACTCCAAGTGCCCGCTACAGCCTACTACGGCGTGCAGACACAGCGTGGTATCAACAATTACCAGATTTCCAACTCGAAGATGAGCGACTATCCCGACTTCGTCATCGCCATTGCCTTTGTCAAGGAGGCTGCCGCGCTGGCCAATGCCGAGGTGGGCGCTCTCGAGCCGCAGATAGCCGAGGCCATCGCCAAGGCATGCGAGGAAATCATCGCCGGCCAGTGGCACGACCATTTCCCCATCGACATGATGCAGGGTGGTGCCGGAACCTCCGTCAACATGAACGCCAACGAGGTTATCGCCAACCGTGCGCTCGAACTGTTGGGCCATGAGCGCGGCGACTACGCCCACTGCTCCCCCAACGACCACGTGAACTGTGGACAATCTACCAATGATGCCTACCCCACAGCCATCCGCTACGCCATCATCCGTATGAACAAGACGCTCGTGGCCAGCCTGCAGCAGCTTATCGCCGCCTTCAGGGCCAAGGGCAACGAGTTCCGCGACGTGGTAAAGATGGGACGCACCCAGCTGCAAGACGCTGTACCCATGACATCGGGACAAGAGTTTAACGCCTTTGCCAACAACCTGGAGGAGGAAGTGGCCAATCTGGGACGCAATGTGGTGCTCCTGCACGAGATCAACATGGGCGGTACCGCCATCGGCACCGGCCTCAACGCTGCTCCCGGCTACGCCGACCTCTGCACGGCACACCTGAGCGAACTCACCGGCGAACGTTTCGAGAAGGCATCAGACATGATCGAGGCTACCCCCGACACCGGTGCCTACGTAAGTTACAGCGCCGCCCTCAAGCGCTTGGCCGTCAAGCTCTCCAAGATATGCAACGACCTGCGCCTCATGGCCTCCGGTCCCCGCTGCGGACTCCACGAAATCAATCTGCCGCCCATGGCACCCGGCTCGTCCATCATGCCCGGCAAGGTGAATCCCGTTATCCCCGAGGTCACCAATCAGGTATGCTTCAAGGTCATCGGCAACGACACCGCCGTATGCTTCGCCGCCGAGGCCGGCCAGCTGCAGCTCAACGTCATGGAGCCCGTCATCACCGAGTGCCTCTTCGAGAGCATCACATGGCTCACCCATGCTATGGACACGCTCCGCGAGAAGTGCGTGCAGGGCATCACTGTCAACGCTAACCACACACTCGATATGGTCAAAAACTCCATCGGTATCGTCACCGCCCTCAACCCCTATATCGGCTACAAGAACAGTACCAAGATTGCCAAAGAGGCACTGGCCACCGGCAAGAGCCTGGAGGAAGTGGCACTGGAGAAGCAACTCCTCACCAAGGAGCAACTCGACGAGATACTGGACCCCAAAAACATGCTCCGAGTACACAGCTTTAAAAGGTAAAAAGGTAAAAAGGTAAAACGGTGTAGGGACGCACGTTCGTGCGTCCGCTCCAACGCAAAGATAAAGTAAAGAGGTATCAAGGAATTTCCTTTTTACCTCTTTACTTTTTTCCTATAAAAGGGCTTCTCCGTGGAAGCGGACGCACGAACGTGCGTCCCTACACCGTTTTACCTTTACAAAAAACCGTTTTACCGTTTTACCTTTACAAAAAAACGTTTTACCTCTTTACCTTTTTACCTTTTTACCTTTACAAAACTCCTTTTTACCTTTACAATTTATCGAAATATCATGGTTTGGCAAAAAAAAGTTTCATTTTGTGTGTGTTTAGGGGTGTCAGTTTTTCGTTTTGAAACGTTCTCAATACAGAGAGCCCTTTCCAAAACGAAAACAAAAGCAGGGGAAAATCCCCGTGCAAACTATAAATCAACAAAATGACACACATGAGAAAAAGGACACTATTGATGGTATCTTTCCTCGTAATGATGAGTCCCTGCCTTGCCTCCAATGAGGCAAAAGCACTAAGGCATGATGTAAGTTACGAGAAAGTGCTGAAAGAACAGCCGCTGACCACAGTGCTGCGGCAGTTGGAAAAAGCGTTCAAGATGCAAATTGTCTTCTCCTACGATGAGTTGGCTCATTACAAGGTCAGTGCCAGCGTAAAGGCAGACAATGTAGAGGAGGCGCTTCGACAAGTACTGAAAGGGCTGCCGCTCAACTTTGTCAAGCGCAATGGCAGCTACATCATCAAGCAGACTGCCCAGACACGTCCCACGCCGACTTCTACCTCCAAGAATGGCGTGACCGTCAGCGGCATCATTGTCGACGAAAAGGGAGAGACCGTACCCGGTGCCTCCATCAAGTTCAAGAGCACGGGCAAGGTAGCCGCCATCAGCGATGTCAACGGGCACTTCATCCTTGGCATGGAGCAGGGCAATCCCGAGACCCTTGTGGTATCATACCTCGGTATGGAGGAGACCTCCTACTTCATCAACGGCCAACGGAATGTGGACAATGTCACCATCAAGATGAGGGAAGACAAGCAGACCCTGAAGGAAGTGGTGGTGACAGGAATCTTCAACAAGTCGCGAGAGAGCTATACGGGTGCTGCATCCACCTTCACGCACAAGCAACTGTTGCAGGCTGGCAACCGCAGTCTGATTACGGCATTGAAGAATCTTGACCCCAGCTTTAATATTGCGGACAACATAGAGATCGGTTCCGACCCCAACAGCCTGCCCAATATCACAATCCGTGGTGCCTCGAGTTTGCCCACCGATGTGCAGGATATGCAGGTGAGTGCTGAGAACCAGCGTACCGCCAACCAGCCATTGTTTGTTCTCGACGGTTTTGAGATCTCCCTCACCCGATTCATGGACCTCGACGAGAGTCAGGTGGAGAGCATCACCCTGCTCAAGGATGCCAACGCCACCGCCCTCTACGGTTCTAAGGGTTCTAATGGCGTGGTAGTCATCACCAGCAAGCGAATAGGTGAAGGTAAACTGCGTTTCAGCTACAAAGGCACACTGAGTATCGAAGCTCCCGACCTCACCTCGTACAATCTGATGAACGCTGCCGAGAAGCTCGAGTACGAACGCCTTGCAGGGCTCTACTACTCCGCCAACCCCAACCAAGAGCGGAATCTGCTCGACATCTACAATAGCCGCAAGCTCGATGTTGAGCGCGGTGTGAACACCTATTGGCTGAAATTCCCTGTAAGAACGGGTATCGGCTCACGCCACAATGCTTCGGTAGAAGGAGGTAACGAGTACCTCCGCTATGGAGCCAGCATCGGCTACAACAATATTGAGGGTGCCATGAAAGGGTCGAACCGCAACACCCTGACCGGCGAGATGTATTTGCTCTATAAATACAAGAACCTTACCTTCCAGAATCGCCTGCAAATACTCAATAACCAATCAAAGAACTCACCCTACGGGTCGTTCAGCCAGTATTGCTCGCTCAATCCCTACTATATTCCTTACAACGAGGATGGTACACTCAACAAAGTGCTTGATGACACCCGCTCGTCCATCGTCTACAATCCACTCTACGATGCTACGCTTCCGAGCAAGGACACCAGCGAGTACACAGACATCACCAACAACTTCTCGGCCGAATGGAACATTACCCCCGACTTCTTCGTACGTGGACAGTTCTCATTCACCAAGCAGACCAGCCGTTCAGACAAGTTCATCTCTCCATCCAACACGGCTTTCAATGAATATCAGGGCGATGACTACAAGCGCAAGGGACGTTACATCTATGGTACGGGCGATGCCTTCAGTTATTCTGGTCAGCTGACATTCAACTATTCAAAGACTTTCGCAGAGAAGCATCAGGTATTCGCGGGTCTCGGTGCTACCATCGACGAGAACAAGTCAGAGTCTTACTCTATCGTCGGTGAGGGTATCTCTGTAGAGAACATGGACTTCCTTGGCATGGCCAGCCAGTATCTCAAAGACGGCAGTCCCAGCGGCAGCGAGTCCATCAGCCGCAACGTGGGTCTGGTGTTCAATGCACGCTATACTTACGACCAGCGTTACTTCCTCGACCTCAACGGCAAGTATGAAGGCTCTTCTCAGTTCGGCTCCAACAACCATTTTGCTCCTTTCTGGTCAACGGGTGCCGGTTGGAACATTCACAACGAGAAATTCATGCAGCATCAGGATATTGTCAATGTGGCACGCCTGCGCATGTCTTATGGTATTACAGGTTCTCAAAACTTTGCCTCTTACCTTGGCATTCGTTCCTATCACGACTATAGTGGCCAGAGTACATCCGGCTGGTACGGCGTTTACCTCATGGCTTATGGAAACCCGGACCTGAAGTGGCAGACCACACACCAGTTTAATGTGGGTGCTGACCTTGAGATGTTCAGCCGCCGTCTTGTGGTGAGTGGAGACGTTTATAATAAGATTACCGATGACCTTCTCTCTGATGTCAATCTGCCGATCTCCAGTGGTTTCAGCAGTTATAAGGCCAATGTGGGCAAGGTACAGAACCGTGGTTGGGAACTGAGCATCTCCGGCCAGATACTTCGTGACATGAAGAATGACTTCCGCTGGACTGTTGGATTCAAGGCTGCCCACAACAGCAACAAGATCAAGGAAATCTCCAACTCACTGAAAGCCCTCAACGAGCAGCTTGAGAGCCAGAACAATTACACGCCGAGCTTCCTCTATAAAGAAGGCGAGTCGATGAACACCATTTATGCCGTACAGTCAAAAGGTATTGACCCAAGCAACGGTAAGGAAGTGTTCATCAAGGCCGATGGCACCGAGACCTATACATGGGATGCCAAAGACCAAGTGGCTTGCGGCGTGGCCGAGCCAAGCGTGCAGGGCAACTTCAATACCAACGTGCGTTGGAAGGGTCTCTCCATGAACCTTATCTTCGGTTATCGTTGGGGTGGCAAGGCTTACAACACTACGCTGGCAAGCAAGGTGGAGAACATCAATCCATACAGCAACCTCGACAAGCGTGTGCTCTATGACCGTTGGCAGCAGCCGGGCGACATGGCCACTTTCAAAGCTATCGCCGACAAGACCAAGACCTACGCAACATCACGCTTTATCTTCGACGATGACACATTCTATGCTTCAAGCCTGAACATCGGATATGAGTTCCCGACGGAGTGGACAAAGAAGAATCTTGGTATCTCTTATCTTGCCATTACAGGCTATGCAGAAGATCTCTTCTACCTGTCCACCATCAAGCGTGAACGGGGTACCGACTATCCCTTTGCCCGCAAGTTCTCATTCTCTCTGACATTCAGATTATAAAATATTCCAATCATTAAATGGTAAAAATATGAAACATATAAAATTCTCATTCCTGGTGTGCATCCCGTTGCTGCTTGCAAGCTGCGACGACTGGCTCGATGTCACGCCCCGTTCGCAGGTCAAGGCAGAGACCCTTTATGGCACAGAGGACGGATTCAAGCAGGCACTCAACGGTGCTTATATCCAGATGGGCGACGGAAGTCTCTATGGCAGAAACGCTTCGATGTATGTCCCTGAGTTTATGGCCAAAAGCTGGACAGTGCCGAGCATGGCTTCCAATCTGACCAACTACAGTATCGCCAACCTCGATTTTACGGAAAGTGGTGCCGAGACGGTCATGAGCAACCTCTTCTCTGCCTACTACAAGACCATATCACAGCTCAACGATATCTTGGCCAACCTCCAGACCACTACTGTACAGTTCAATTACAGCAACGACAAGTTGATAGAGGGTGAGGCGCTCGGTCTGAGGGCATTTCTCCATCTTGATGTGCTGCGCCTCTGGGGACCCACCCCTGTCAAGGCCGAAGAGGGTACGAGGGCTGTGCCATACGTCACCGCAGTGACCAACAACATCGCCGAACTGAGAAGCAAGACCTGGGGAGAGGTGAAGAGCGCCATCATCGCCGATCTGGACAAGGCGGAGGAACTGCTGGGCACAGTAGACCCTATCACCTATGCCAACAAGGACAGCCTCAACAGCCTTACACATTATTCTTATTATATAGGCAAGGGCACGATGCCCAAAGACGAATGGCAGATGAAGCGCCGCGACCGCTTCAACTACTACGCCGTGCTGGCCACCAAGGCACGCTTCTACCACTACATCGGCGATAAGGAAAACGCTGCCCGATATGCCAAGATGGTAGTGGATGCCGGCAAGACAGCCCTCTGCACAGAGTCTACCGTCACCCAGAGCCTCACGATGTATCCAGAGCAGATATTCGGTCTTTCCAACGTCAACTTGCTCGATCTCATTCGTGGATCTTATCTCACAAGCACAGCTCCGTTTACGGTAAGGGAGGTCTATCTGAAATATATCTACGAGACCACGCTCAACGTGAACGACATTCGTGCCGTTGCCAACCGCTATTGGGGTAATATTACCTATCTGAATGGTACTGTCGTTAACACGTTCTATAAGTTTGTGGGCAACGACAAAGTGGATTCCGACAAGCGCATCCCGATGCTGCGCCTCTCAGAGATGTATCTTATTATGACCGAAGACCTTCCGATGGATGAGGCAAAGGGGTATTTCACCACCTACAGGATTTCAAGGGGTATGACGGCTTCGGTCGACGATACTTCGTTTGCCTCGGAATCGGCGTTACTTAACCGTCTCACTTATGAGTATCTCAAGGAGTTCTACGGTGAGGGACAGATGTACTATTTCTACAAGTCGCACAATACGCAGCAATTTGCCTATCCGTCGCGTGCCAAACTACCTGCCACGGGCTATGACATCCCGCTGCCTCAGGGCCTGACAAATTTTGAATAACATAAAAACTCGGCAAATATGAAAAAAGCAATATTATATAGTGTGTTCGGTGCTGCCCTGCTCCTCTATGCAGCTTGTACAGAGAACGAGATGGAGCCGTGGAGCGATACGGCGGCCATCTACTTTGAGCACGACACCTACATTCAGACAGACAGCATCAAGCAGACATTTTTTATCTACGATGATGATGTGAAGACTGACACCGTGAAAGTGAGGGTATGCGCTATGGGAGGCGTGGCAGACTACGACCGCCCCTTCACCCTCGTACAGACGAACATAGGAAAGCCCGATGCAGCAGTGGCAGGAACCCACTTCGAGAGTTTCGACTCGCCGGAGACGAAGAAGTACCTGGTTATTCCAGCCGGAAAGGTCTATCAAGACATTCCCATCGTGCTCCTTCGTGACAAAAGCCTTGCCCTGGGCGAGTATCGCCTGAAACTTGCCGTCGAAGACAACGAACACTTCCGCAAGGGTATCGATGCGTGGCGTACTTTTGTTGTCACCACCACCGACCAAGCAGTGAAGCCTGCACTTTGGGACACCCGATGGAGATACTATTTCGGTGCAACGTGGGGTAGCGTGAAGATGAAGTTCATCATCCAGCACACGGGCTACACCGACTTCGACACGCTGCCTGATGACTATTCGTATCTTCTTTGGTTGGGAAACACCGCCAAGCAGGCGCTCATCGAATATAATGCCGCGCACCCCGATAGTCCTTTGTGCGAGGCCGACGGAACATTGGTAACTTTTGAATAAACAACATGAGCAATATGAAGAAACAATTATATAACATCTTCTTCCTCTTTACGGCACTCTGTATGGCGGCGTGCGTGGAAGATGAGGGCAATTACGACTATGAGGACGTAAACAATGTATTGCCTGTGGAGATTGACGGACTTGAAGATGCTATCAGTGTGAAGCAGGGTTCTACGCTTCGTCTTTCGCCAACTCTTATAAACGATGATGCAAGCCGCTACACCTATCAGTGGATAGTAACCGAGGCTTTGACCGCAGGTGCCCTGCCCAAACGCTACGAGATCTCAGACAAAAAAGATCTGGAGTATGACGTAAAGCTCGAACCGAACTCTTACCTTCTCAATTTCATCGTGACAGACAAGGCGCGTGACATCTATAAGCGCAAGGAGATCAAGATGACGGTCTCTGCTTCGCCTACTAATGAGGGTTGGTACATCCTGAAGAATGATGGCAATGAGGTGGACTTCGACTACATCAATGCCGACCGTACGGTCTATCGTGATGTGCTTTTGTCGAGTGGGATGCGTATGCAAGGCAAGGCTTTGGATATGACTTATCAGAAAGAACGCTACTACCACGTGGTATACGATGCGGAGGGAACAGCCACCACACTGTCAAACCAGTCAGTGTTCTATATCGTAACTGACCAGGACTGCCGTACCTACAACAGCAAGACGATGGGACTGTTCAAGACTTTCGACGATATGTTCTACGAGGCTCCTGCTACGAAAAATCCGCAGAGCGTATACTATACTTCAAGCGGCAATATGTTCCTTATGAATGCCAATAGGATATTCTACATTTATGGAATGACGATGAACATCGGAAAACTCACCCCAAAGGTAGGTCTGAATACGTTTTATCCGAAAATCATTCCTGGAGGATATCAGGAAGTCATCGTGTTCGATATGGAAGAGCATACGTTCTACAAGGCTTCTTCCATCAATGGCACGGTGAGTGCGGTGGGCGACGTGTTGCTTGAGAGCGGCGAGACAGTGTCGTTTACGAACATGCCTTATTCGATACAGTGTATAGGCGAGAACGGGAGCATGGGCTACTATGGCTACTCGTATGCGCTTATGAAGAATGACGATACTGGAGAAGGCGCATTGGCGAGAGTGAAGAACGGAAGCTCTACTTTCCTGTCGCTGAAGCATGTAGAGAAAGACGACAAACTGATGGAAGCATCGGTGATAGCTCCGTCGTTTGTGGCAGACTTCCTCTATTTCCCCATTGCGAACAAGGTGTATTCTTACGAGAATGCCGAGGGATTGGACGACAAAGAGAAACTCGTGGCAGAATATCCCGAGGATGAGACTGTCGTAGACTTGAAGCACTGCTATTGGAAGAATACGGCTTATACGAGTTATTTGGCGGCCAACTCTCTCTGGGTGCTGACCAATTCGATCCGTGGCTGGAAACTCTACCACTACGACCTCATCGGCGAGAGCAATCCCGAAATCAATCCTGAACCCGTCGAAGTGTTTGAAGGCACTGGCGAGGGACGAAAGATACTATTTAGAATATTTTAAGATATTATGAGTTACAAAAGAATTCTCTCTCTATTATCAGCTATCCTGTTTGCCGGCACATGGGTGTCGGCACAGGAGAAGCTGTCGGTGATTGACTGCCACTGGACAGAACCCACCGAACGTGAAATGACACTCTATAAGTTTGAAGACTGCCAACTTGTAAAAGTGGCATCGGCTACAGTTGGTCCAGACGGTTACTTCTCTTTTGCTTTCCGTCCTTCCTACAAGGGTTTCTATGTGATAGGAAGAAATGAGAAATCGGCAATGAACCGTTACGTAGCCTACATGAAACCCGGCGATGCGCTGCAGATGGAGATTGTGGACGACACCTATCACCTCACAGGCAAGAACACCGAGGAGAACATTGAACTGGAAAAATGGCACGACTTCGTGCAGCCGCTGGAGGGCAAGTCGGTCTATTTCATGCGCAAACGCAGCACTTTCCGCGATTTCTTCCCCGAGTTGGAGGCTATGCTCCCGAAAGTTGAGGCATATCCCGCTGCCAAGACAAAGAACAAGGAGTTTAATCGCGCCTTTGAGTCGTTCAAGAAGTTCCATTTTGCCGAGATTGCCGTCCAATTTATCTCCACCCCACGGACCGAACACCCCAAGAGTGTAGAGTTCATCGACCTCTACCGCAACCTCAGCATCCACAAGCTTTCGGGAAATACCGACATCCTCAACTATCCTGAGGGAGTCGGCCTGCTCGAAAAGATTTACTACTGTGCTCTTAGGGCTAATCCTAAGTACGAAGGTGATGCATTTAGGGAAGCCTACAAGAACGCTCATTTCACGCTGCTCGACGGCGATTATTTCGGCAACGACACCGTAAGGGCTGAATACTTGCTGAACAAAGCTGCTATGTGCAAATCCTATAAAGACATCATGGTGCTTAAAGAAAAATACGAGAAACTACTCGTCACCGAAGACCAGCGGGTGAGATTCCGCATGCTGCTCGGCAAGTTGGACACCAACGAGGCCGGCCATGAGGCTATCGACTTCAGGTTTCAGGACACCAACGGCAAGCAGGTGGCACTCTCCGATTTCCGTGGCAAGGTCATCTATATCGACGTGTGGGCTACATGGTGCGGACCTTGCAAACAGCAGATTCCGTTTATGACCAAACTTGAAGAGGAATATGCCCATCGCAAGGATATCGTCTTCCTCAGTGTCTCTACAGACCAGTCCAAAGACATTGATAAGTGGAAAGCTATGGTCAAAGAGAAAGGCATGAAGGGCGTACAGCTCTGCACTGGCGACCGTATGCAGGAAATACTGCAACCCTATAAGATCAAAGGCATACCCCGCTTCATCCTCATCGGCAAAGACTTCACCATCGTCAACCCCGATGCGCCACGCCCATCATCGGGCGAAGAGATACGCAAGCTGCTCGACGAGGCGGTAAATGTAAAGGTAAAAAGGTAAAAAGGTGTAGGGACGCACGTTCGTGCGTCCGCCTCCACGGCAAAAAAATAAAAAACGTAACCCAACAAAAATCTATGATGAGAAAAAAATTGTTATGTGCCCTCATGATGTTTGCAGGCTTGCTTTGTGCCAATGCCCAGCAGCAGCCCGTTGTCATCAATGGCATTTGGCACGATGCACCAGACAGGGAGGTAGGCGTCTACAGCATTGAGAATGGTGAGCTGAAGCAGCTCTCACGTTCAGCCTTTGCCGCAGACGGTAGTTTTGCATTGGCTTTCCATCCCCAGAAAGAGGGATTCTATGCCCTTGCCATCCACCCCCAGCGTGCCACCTACCGGCATGTGTTTTATTTCAAGCCCGGTGACAACCTGCAACTCGAGCTAAAGCGCGACAGCTACCAGTTGACGGGTAAGCTTAACACTGCCGAGAACAAGGAAATGGAAAAATGGCACAACGCCATATTGCCTCTTGAAAGCAAGGCATACTATACTTTTTTCACCAAAAGCACGTTCAAGGATTTCTTTGCACAGTTGGAGGAGCTGCTCCCACAACTGAAGAGCTATCCTGCGGTAAAAACAAAGAACAAATTGTTCAACCGGACGTTTGAGCGCTATCGATATTACAACTGGAACGATGTGGCTCTGTCCTACATCTTCACGCCCAAGTCCGTACACCCCACCCCCGCTGACTATCCTGCCTACTACCGTTCGGTCGACCTTCGCCAACTCACATCCTCGGCAGACCTTTTGGGCTATCCCGGCGGCCTCTCCATGATAAGCAAGGCAGACTACATCGGGCTTTATCTGAACCCCGATATCAATGATGCCAATCGGTCGGAGCACACCAAGCGACAGGCCAACGACTATAGCAGGATAGCCAACGACACCATTCGCGGAGAATATATCCTGCAGCGCGCGGCCACCATCACCACCTATCCCGGCATCATGAGCTTCAAGGCCGCCAACCACCAATATCTCGCAACCGACGACCAGCGCCAGCGCTTCGAGGCCATCGTCAAAAAACACACCCCCAACCCCGAGGGCACTGAGCCATACATGTTCAGCTTCACCGATATCGACGGCCGGCAGGTAGCGCTCTCCGACTTTAAGGGAAAGGTCGTCTATATCGACTGCTGGGCCACATGGTGCGCCCCCTGCAAGCAGGAGATACCCTTTATGGGCAAGCTCGAGGAGGAATATGCCGGCAAAGACATCGTTTTCGTCAGCATCTCGTTGGACAAAGAGAAAGACAAGGCCAAGTGGCAGGCAATGGTCAGGGAAAAGAACATGAAGGGCTACCAGCTTTTTGCCGGCAACGATGGGCATAGAGAGATAGGCAAGCACTACACCATCACCGGCATCCCCCGCTTTATCCTGATAGGCAGGGACGGCAAGGTGATTTACAGCAAAGCGCCGCGCCCCTCTTCCGATGAGATTAGGGCTGTGCTGGACGAAGCCTTGAGGTAGCAACACCAAAGGCGGCCAGCCTCGCTGTCAACTTCCAACAACATGCTTTATCGGTATATTTTGCCAAATCGCCTTTTTTTAAGGCGATTTGGCAAAATATACCGATTTTTGACGGCTTTGCAGTGCTTTGCCAGCCACGACGATGGCTGACAACATCTTCTCGTTTACAAAAACAAGTCATCTAATATCACTTCACTCTGAATGATGTCCGAATGTGAGTTATGGCGGATACCGTATGTAGTCACCATTGTGAGGTGTATCGCTTTGCGTGTTTTTGTGGCATTGATAAAAGTGGTCTTCTTATTACGCAGGTTGCGCTCATAGGCTGCGTCAATCGCATATTCTGACATGGAGAATTTCATTTCACAGATGTTGATTACTTGGTCGTTGCGGTCGATGAGCAGGTCTATTTGTGCCCCGTCGCTATATTCGTCTGCTTCTTTCCGCCACGAATAGATGTTGCTTAATACCCCTGCTATGCCCAATGCCGATTTTATCTGCTGGGTGTGGACCAGACAAAGGCGCTCAAATGCCAACCCGCTCCAGACTCTATGTGCAGCCGAATCGATGGAAGTGGACCAGAAATGCTCGTCATTGTACTCATTTTGTTGGATGAACTTGAAGTAGAAGAGCGTATAGTTGTCGATGAGTTGAAAAACGGCCTGTTTCGATTTCTTGCCATAGCCACTATATTTGCGGATGAATCCGCAGTATTCCAGCTCGTCAAGCACCTTGCTCAGTGCCCCATTACTCTGCTGGGAGATACTCTTCAAGATTTCGTCGCGGGTCATCCCTGCTTTCTTCTTTCCTAAAGCGGTGACCACAGCTATATACAGTTCGGGAGATTTGAACAGCGAGGCATATAGCTGGTTAAACTCATTGACCAGTTTTCCGCTTTTTGCAAAAAAAAGCTTATCGATATTTTGTGTCAGGCTCAGCCCCCTTTCCAGTAGGTTCCAGTAATAGGGAATGCCACCCATGACCATGTAACATTCGGCTATCTGATAACGGTTCATTTCTAACTGACGGTTCCGGACATACTGTTCACACTCCCGCAGCGTGAAAGGTTGGAGGGCGATGCGTTGTGTCACACGATTGTGCAGCCCACCATGATCATTGATAACCTTGCTGATAATCCATGAGGTGGCGGAGCCGCAGATAATAAGGACAATGTCCTTTCTTGCAGATGCCCAGCCATTCCAGAAATGTTCAAAAGCAGAGATAAAATTAGAGCGTGGGGTATCCATCCACGGTAATTCGTCTAGAAAGACTAACTTCTTGGCATCCGTGGAGTTTTTGAGAAAATGTGACAGCAAGTTGAATGCTGGAAACGCCACGCGAGTTTGACCCCCGAGGGCAAGCGACGATGACCCCCGCG
>JBJEAU010000149.1:0-8458 GCA_051869355.1 Prevotella sp.
ATAATCTATCAATTTTATCAATAGATACAAAATTAATACATTTACATAAAACCGTATTGCCTATACTCAAATTCCCTTGCCTGATTCACAATCATTAACCTCGTTGTATACATTTGCGCGCTACCTCCTACTCCACACCAACAAAAAGCCCCACACGCTTCCTGCTGGGAGGAGGGGCGCATGGGGACATGAACAAAACAAGATATGGTTTTCTTACAATAATTTGTCCAGCAGACTGGACAGGGCCGGATCCGACGGACGGGGCAGGTGGGCATCGTACACCGTGCCGTCGGGACTCAGCAGGATAAAACGGGGAATGGCATTGACTTGGAAAAGGGTGAAAAATTCGCCGTCCACACGTGGCTCGTTGAGTTGCACGCCACCCATCTTCTTCTCTGTCACCATCTTCACCCATTTCTGACGGTCCTTGTCGCTGGATATGCTGACAAACACGATGTTCTTACCGGCATAACGCTCCTCTATCTTCTCCAGATGGGGTAACTGGGCGTTGCACGGCCCGCACCAGGTGGCCCAACAGTCTATCAGCACATACTTGCCGCGAAAATCGGAGAACTTGACCTGCTTGCCTTCTATATCTGAGAAGACGAAGTCAGGCAGCGCCTTTCCTTTCGACACCTTGTCCCACGCCGTATGCTTGTCCTCTATGTCGCGAAGCACCTCGGCACTTTTGGCGGCGGTGCGGAAAATCTGCATGAGGTCGGCCGCATCATCGGCACCACGTTGGTTCATATACATATTCATGACATGGCTGAGCATGGCATCAGACAATACGGCATCACGCACATGCTGCGCCACATACTGCAGTTCGGCCTTGGTATAGTCGTGTATGGCCTTGCCGCCCTCACGACAGCCTACGGCATAGAGGGCATCGAGCATGAACGAGCGATACTCTTCTGTCATCCACAACGGCAAATGCTCCTCCATCTGCGTAGCCACATCGGGCAAGGCGGCACTGGTCCACCCGGCAAAGCGGTAGAACGCACGTAGCAGGGCATAGCGCTGGCGCTGCATTTCCAACTTGCGATAAGCCGAAGACAATCCCTGCACGGCCTCGATACGCGAGCGACGGGCGGCGACAGAATCTTTGAGCGCCTGCGCGAGTGTAGCCTCTGCCAGCGCTCCTTTCTTCAAGAAGATGGTCTCACGCTCATGCGCCTCCAGATGGCGGTTCTCTGCGGCACCATCGCCTGCAAAGGTGTAGCGCGACTGCCCTTTGGGCACGTCACGGTTATACTTCACATCCAGTTTGCCGCCATCCTCGATATAGATGAGTTTCTGCATGCGCCCCACCATGAGCTGACAGTAACCCGAGTACTGCCCTTTGAGTTGGAAACGTATGGGGGCAGCGCCCTCGCCAACCACTTCTCCCTGCGGCAACACGATGCGCACCTTGTCAGCGCCCATGCCTGGTGCCGAGAACGTGATTTCGCTGTCGGCCTTGGCACCCTGCACAGCAGCCAACAACATGATTCCGAATAAAGATTTCTTGCTATTCATCCTTCTTGTCGATACTATTTCGTCTGTTTCATATATTCCCGCATGTCGGTATAGTAGTCTGCTGAACCGTCATGGAGCAGGTATTTGGCAAAGTGGAACCATATACGGCGGCGCCAATACTCTGCCCCCTCGCCCTTGTAGAGATGTCCCTGCCCCGGCAACACGAGCATGTCGAAATGCTTGCCGGCCTTGATCAGTGCATTGGCCAGACGCAATGTGTGTCCGGGGTGCACATTGTTGTCTTCGTCGCCCGTTAGCAGCAGCAGATGGCCCTTGAGATTCTTGGCCAAATCGAGATTGGTGGGAATCTTGCAACTGAACACGGTATCTCCCCGCACCACTTGCTGCTTGACTCCGTGGAAGGTCTCGCCCCACTCCTTATGGAAGATATTGTTGTCGTGGTTACCCGACGAGGCTACCGCCGCCTTGTAGAAGTCGGGATAGGTCATCAGTGCCGTAGCAGCCATGAATCCGCCACCCGAATGGCCGAAGATGCCCACACGCGAGAGGTCAATGTATGCGTGGCGGGCCGCCAACTGCTCGATAGCGTGCTTGTCATCGGCCAGCGGATAGTCTCTCAGGTTGTCATACCCATAGGTACGGTACTTCAGTCCACGCATCGGACTGCCGCCCCGGTGCCCCATACACACCACGATGAAGCCCAACTGGGCCAGAGCAGCATTGTGGTCGCCCGTCGTGGTAAAGGAGAAAGGCACGGCCTCGTGCTGCGGACCGGGATATACGTAGGAAATGATGGGATACTTGCGGTTGCTGTCAAAATCGAAAGGCTTCCACATCACGCCGTAGAGGTCGGTCTCGCCGTCGGCAGCCTTGACACTGAACGGTTCGGGCATCTTCCATCCCATCGCATAGAGCTTGGTGAGGTCGGCCTGTTCCAGTTGGTTGAGCAATCGGCCACGGCAATCGCGCACAACCGAGGTGGGCACCAAGTCTACCCGCGAATAATTGTCCACAAAATACTGACCCAAGGGGGAAAATGTTACATCATGATGGGCATTTTCGGGGGTGAGCAGTTCTATAGGACTGCCCGCTGCCAGACCGGTACGATAGAGTAGCGAGTAATAGGGATTGACACCTTGCTCGCGCCCATGCCCTATGAAATAGACCTTGCCCTGCTTCTCATCGATGCGGACTATCTTTTCGGCCATCCATTCGCCGGATGTAAGCGCGCCTTTGGGAGTGCCGTCGGCACCATAGCGGTAAAAATGTCCCCACCCTGTACGCTCTGACCACCAGATGAAGTCTTGCTCATCGTTGAAAAACCGTATGAACTGCATGCGGTCGCTGAAATAAGGTTTGCAGACCTCGTGCAGCACCACCTCCACCTTGCCCGATGGCACTTCGACACGGCACAGGTCGAGTTCGTCGCAGGTACGACGGGTGCGCTGTACGTACAGATAGCGGCCATCCCGAGTGGCGTGCAACAGTTTCAGGGTCTGGTCTTTCCACTTGCCGAGCGGCACCTTGGTCAGCTTGCCCTGCTCGGCATCGACCAGAGAGAGTTCGTATTGGGTGACAAACTTGTCGCCCGGCATGGCATATTGCTGTCCACCCGTTATGGAGGTGACCAACCGGGGACGACCGGAGAGCGCCGACACCACCGGCAGCGTCCCCATACGGCGATGGTCTTCGCGCATGATATACATGTAGTGGGTCTTGCCTATCCAGTTGGCCTTGGTGGTAAACAGCACCGAGTCGCGGTTGTTGTCGTCATCGGAATAAGAGAAAGCAGCGCATCCGTCGCGGCTGACGCGCACGGGGGCGGCACCATTGCGCTCCATCCACAGGTCGTGCCCGATGCAATAAGCCGCATACAGGCTGTCTGCAGAGCGCTTGGACATCTGGTCCTTGCGCTTAGGTGCCTTGTAGGGCTGGCGCTTGGGCAACGGCACCTCCGTGCAGCGCATGGTCTTCTGCTCCACGCGCACCCGCTTGCCGTCTATGTCGAGCAAGAAATGCTTGCCATCGGCCTCAAACTTAGGGAAAAGATTCAGTTTGTTGGCATCGTAGGTCTTATGCGTCACCTTGCCCAACTCTATTGCCAACTTTGGTTTGTTCCACAATGGACTTTTTTTACCGGTCTTGCCATCTACCAGATAGTGTACCGTGTCTCTGGAAGTCTTATAGACGTACCAGAACTTGTCGCCAGCACCGATAAATTCGGGCTTCACCTCTCGCGAGCCCACTGCATCCCACATGTTGGCCACCATATACTTATCGGCCTCACGGTATCGGGCATCCATCTGCGCATAGAGGCTGCCATGCGTCTCGATAGCCAGCAGCAGCAGCAAGTACTTGATCTTATACATAGTTTCAGCAATTATTGTTCGGGAAGGTATCTGTTAGTAACCTCTTATGGGAATGGTGGTACGGGCATTCTGCCCCTTATAAGTAATGACGGGATTCGCAGAAGCGAGCAGGTCGCGCTTCACGTTGGTACACTCCTTCATAATCGCCTCGTTACCATCCGCCTTGCTAATGGCCTTATCTGCCCACGCTGCTATCAGGCCACGTACCTTTGCGTCCCCACGGACAATACGTTCGCCCCACGCAGCCCAGTTGCACAACACGCGGGCATCAGCTTTTTTCAGACATTGCTTGCCCCACTCGTATGCTCCGGTATAGTCCTTCTCTTTCAGTAATACCAGATACTCCACTTCTTGCTGCAACTGCTTGTACCCGGGAATACGCTGCTGCTCCAGCTGGGCTATATACGCCTGTTTGCGTGCTTCATTAAACCGCTCCTTGCGGTTCTCCGTATCGTAAAACGACAGCACCACGGCAAACGAGGCATAGATATTGCGCACCTTCTGGTCCACATCGTAGCGGCCATGTGTCTTGCACAGCGCCTCATAGTTGGCTATAAAGCCACGAGCCAGCGGCGACTCGCGATTAATGGCACACTTCACGAACGCTGTCCAGTATTCTTTTTCCTTCAACAGGGCTATGCCTTGCTCTTCAAACAGCTTGCCCAGCGTGTCTTCTACAGCATCAGCCTGATGCGAGTCTACCATTGACCTGATGTATCGCTTCAAGAACGCCTCGTCACGATCACCGGTAAGGAAGCGTTGCTCATCACTCTGCGTGCCGCCGTCAAATGCCTTCCGGGCAAAAGCCAGCAACGTGTCGACAGCGGCATAGCCCGGCCGACGTTGGGTCACAAACCCATCGGGTGAGACAAACAACAGTGTGGGATAAGCCACCACATCAAACCGCTTTTTGAGTGCCTTACCGGCCTCGTTTTTCTCCATGTTACACTTCAGGCTGATGAAATGGGCATTGAAAAAGTCGCCTACCTCCTTTAAAGTAAACACTTCCTTGGCCATCCGGAAGCATGGACCACACCAGTCGGCATAACAATCGAGAAACAACAGCTTGTTTTCGGTCTTGGCTTTGACCAAAGCCTCCTCGTATGTCCCCTCAAAGAAGGCGATTCCTTCCTCCTGCTGGCCATAAACGACGAGGCTGGCCATACATAGGATAAAAATATATACTATTCTTTTCATTATCATTAATTACGAACATGAACTTTAATATTCCGAATCACTTCCAAACCCCTTCTGACAGCAATTGCTCCAACCGCGATGCAAGATTTCTGTCGGAAGGACGCGGAGCATGTGCGTCAACGATACGCCCCTCTCGATCGAGCAATAAGAAACGGGGCACACTGATAGATGAGGGCATGAAATTTTTGAGCCAGTCCCACTGCTCGCCAAAATGCAGTTGGCAGCCGCCCAGTCCCATCTGTACGATGGTCTTTTTCCACAGCTCCACATTCTTGTTGGTATCTATCGAAATGCTCACAAAGTGCAGATCCTTTCCCTCAAATTTCTTTTCGAGTTCCAGAAGCGCTGGCATCTCGCCCTTGCAGGGGCCACACCAGGTGGCCCACAAGTCTATATAGACATACTTGCCGCGCAAATCGGCCAGACGAACTTTTCCACCCTTGTTGTCTGCGAAACAGAAATCGGGACAAGGCTTGCCCGCTGCCATGTTGTCGGCTTTCTTGGTAGCGGCATCATAGAGGGCTATACGCTCCGGGTCTTTCACATAGCGGTGGTAAAGGTCATTATAACGGGGGATGTTCAGCTCTGACATGTGAAACAGCGTGATATCCATCAGATAGCCGGCTATCTCCGGCTGGTGGATGTAAGTCTCTATGCACGCGATACGCTTGTTAACCAGCTCTTCACCCTCAAGCATGACCTTGATATCCGTACCCAACCGCACCAGCCTCCTGACATATTGGTCCATCAGATGCCTGTAATCGGGGATGCGAAGCCATGAAGCATCTTTCACAATCCTGTCGTTCAGTTGGGCTATCTGCGCCTCAAAATCGTCCACCGACATCCTTAGCAGATTGTCTAAGGCATGTACTTCGATGCGCTTACATTCCCATTGTTTGAACGTTTCCGACAACGGTTGTCCGGCTAAACGGCTTTTGTCGATTTCTGCCAACGAGTCGCATTTGGCAAGCCATACAGACATGGACGCTTTACGCCCGTAAGCCAAGGGGCCAGCCCACTTCAAACGCTGCAAATACTGATTCTCTGCCGCCAAATCTCCGGTAAATGTCAGGCTTTTTCGTCCCTCTTCCTTCCCGTACCTGAGGACTGTACGGCTGCCGGGTTCCACATAACACAGGCGCGAGTCAAGTTTGGTGAAATACACCTTGACGTATGCCGGCTCTGTAAGTTCTATGGATGTTACCCGATTGCCATCGGTAGCCTCAACGACAGACTTCAATTTCGTTTGTCCATATTCCACAAAGGGATAGGAAACGTCATCACCGGCACCCTCAAACACCAGCGTGGCACGCTGTGCCCATGCCGGAAACGACCCCAGCAACAGGCACAGCGTACAGATTATTGTTCTTATATTCATCTTAAAAAAACTCTATGGTTGGTCTGTTGTCTGCCTTTTTATTTCTTAACAGCTATGGCCGTTTCGCCTTTGGCCACCAACTTGCGGTTGATGTAGACCAACAAGCCGCGGTAGTGGCTTCGGCTGCCAGCATCTACATGGGTACGTGACAGGCGTTCGATAGCCTTATACACCTTCTGCATACGGGCAGCCACATACATCGATACATCATCGGTAAGTTTGCCGTCACGTACCTTGCAGAAATGCTCCGCATATTGTTTCACAAAAGCGTATTGGGCACCCGTAAGATGAGGACTGACAGTTTTCTGGGCACTGAAGTCGAGGAAAACCACCTTGTCCAGCACCTTGTTCATATCATCCAGCGTAAAGGCATCCTTACCGAACTGGAGCTGAGAGGCCATCAGATTGGCCATCATCTCGGGGCTGCACAGGCGCAACGCCACATTGGTGGCCAACTTGCCCATATTGTCATCGCCCGTGTAACCCGCAATCTTGCGCATGGTTTCATTGTACATCCAAGCCGGTGTCTTCTGGAACGCATGTTTCACAACAAACTGCAATGCGCGCTCCTGCAACGCCTTGGGGGCAATGGAATAAGGATTCTCATTGTAACCAGCAATGACAGGCTCACGGCAGATACTGCCCAGATAATCAATCGCCTGCAATACATACAGCGAATAAAGGGTATACAATTGGGGGGCAAACTCCCAATACTTGTACCAATAATCTTCTTGATCCAGCTGGTTGACGAGCCCTTCCAACTTCGGCAACATGCGCTGAAGGTTCTGCATCCCCAGCTCGGCGGCACGCATCTTGTCGGAAGACAAGTCGAACTTGGCGGCCATATAGCCCTTCTTCGAGGCAGAAACAAATTTCAGATACGGATTGTCGGCCGCCTTGCCGGCCAACTTGCCCAATGCGGCACGCTCCTGCTCCTTAGTGGCTCCGGGGTACAGGCGATAGCCCCACTCGATGGCCCACTCGTCGTACACAGAAGCCTTGGAGAAGAGGTCGCGCAGCGGGATATTGTCACCGGGCTGCACTACATAGTTGTAGGCAATGCCATCGGTCACCGAGGCAGAGATTCCATGCTCATGCACCCACTTGGCATCACGCAACTGCTCCACCGTGAAGGCCATACTGCCGCCCAAGTTTGGCTCCAATCCCAGCATCTTTCCTATGAGTTGAGAGGTATAGTAGCGGCATAGTTCCTCACGCATGATAGCAGAATCTGTAGCAAACAACTTCGGGGCATAGGATCCCAAGACAATCCGCATATCCTTTTCGGTCTCACAAATCCTATAGTCAGAGATGCTTCCAACACCACACACAATCTCACCTGTACGGGAATCGGTCACTGTCTGCATTTTATCCACCACCATAGCATACGAGAGCACGACCTGATGATAGGCGAACATGGTTTCGGGCATACCCTCGCACACCACCAATGCCTTGCGGAAGCCAGCTTTCTCCAGACAATTGTTCCACTCTTCCACACCACGGATGGCAGCACGCCGCATCGAGGCATGGAAGGTAGTGTCGATATATACCTTTATCGGATTCTCAGGCTCTACCAATTCGCCTGCCTGATAGCGGGCTATATCGGCAGCCTTGGGCTGAAGGTTCCAACGGCGCACATAACTGATGCTACGTGCCTTGGCAGGGTCGATGTCATAATCGTTGAACGAGACAGAGGTGAAGCCTACGCGCTTGTCAGCCTTACGCAAGGCCACGCTGCGTGCTGGCAACAGCTGCAAAGTCCATTCGAGAAGCACCGTATTGTGCTTGTCATAACCCACGCCTCCCGGCATCATGGCTGGCATATAATCGGTCTGGGTGTGAAGGCTTTGGAACTTGACACCATCCTTAATGACATAGATGCTGTCCAGTCCTGAGCGCTCGGCCACCGGGCGGTTCACCCACTGCAGGTTGGGAAAGGCAAACAACTTGCCTGTGGCATTTACATCTTTCGTAATATCGATGATAAAACCCTTCTTGCCCTTGGCATACGCCACGATGGGATAGCTATACATGG
>JBJEAU010000149.1:8558-25123 GCA_051869355.1 Prevotella sp.
AGAATCGCCCATAGGATGGAATGATATCTATTTCTGTACATGATATTGCAATGTTGTATGCTGTTAGTTACTTCAACAATGAGGCTTTCTCACCTTTTGTCCACTGTTCTATCATACACGAGAGCCCCAACAGATGGTTACGGGTCAGCGAATCGGCAGCGGTGGCCGCCCTACGCTTGGCCTCTACGGCAATCTTGTCGAGCTGTGCCACGAGCAAGGCCGACAAAGCCGGCATTTTCTCAATCGTAGTAGAACTAAGTGCTTTGATTACTACATTTACATACTCCGACTGCTTGTCGCGGTCGAACTGGGTAGGCTGCTTACCGGCAGGCAGGGGAGCCCAAGCTGTCTGATACAGGTTGTCCAGATGCTCCTTGAGCGTATAGACCTTGCTGCTGCCCAGCAGTCCCTCGTGTTTGATGAGATTAGGGGCTTTTGCCAGCAACGTGGCATAGATTCTTGCCACTGCCCGGCGCTTGTAATCACCACCTCCAAAGGCCGTCAACTTCTCCACGCGGTTGTTGAACAGCCACGTCTGGTCGGTAAACAGATACTTCTTCAGGTAGTTCATGGCCTCCTCTTGCTTCTCTTTGGGCACGGGAACATAGAGATCCATCTGCTCCGAACGCAGCGAGGCATCGCAATAGCGGCCTCCTACGAAGCGGGTGGCATGGTTGGCAAAGAGCCAATACTGGCGCACTACAGCCGAATACATGCTCTTCAGCAACGAATAGTCCTCGTCGTCAGCGCTGCCTGTCCACTCTTCGATATGCTTCATGATTTCTTTCAGATTCTTCACACCCAGTTCGTTGGCCTTGATGGTGTTGTCGCTCAAGTCCTCAGACTGGAAACGGGGATCCTCGGGGTCGGTCTCGGTGCCGAAAGCCACATGCGGATTGGCTTTACGCTGCTTGGTGGCCCAGTCTCTCAGGTATTTCTGCTCCTCCAACGAGTTCTTGAACTGTGGCAGATAGCGGTAGCCCCACTCGATGGCATACTTGTCGTAGTCGCCGATACGGGGTATCAGGTCTTCAGGAGCAATGCCGTCCTCGGGCTGTGCGGCATAGTTAAATCGCATATAGTCCATGATCGACGGGCCATGACCATGCTCCTTCACATAATCCTTGTTGCGGACATCAGCCAACTTGGTTGTGTAGCTGCTGACAAAGTTGTGGCGCAGTCCCAAGGTGTGGCCTATCTCGTGGGTGATGATATATTTCACCAGCGTACCACGCAGTTTCTCGTCGTAGGGGAACTTGCGGGCCAGCGGATTCACGGCTGCTGTCTGAGCGAAATACCAGCTCTCGGCCAGACTGAGGACGCTGTGGAACAGACCTACATGCGAGCAGATAATCTCTCCCGAACGCGGATCCACCACCGAGGGGCCATAGGCGTTGGGGATAGGCGATGCCTTGTAAGAGATAATCGAGTAGCGTGCGTCCTCCATAGAGAAGTTGGGATCCTCCTCTGGACTGGGCGCAATCTTGCCGATGATGGCCTTCTTGAAGCCAGCCAACTCGAAGACAGGCTGCCAAGCCTCGATGGCCTCTATCAGATAGGGCTGCAGGTAAGCGGGAGTGCCCCGGTCTACATAGAACACGATGGGCTTGGCAGGCTCCACCAGTTCGCCACGCTTATATTTCTCCATATCCTCAGGGCGCGGCTCCAGTCTCCAGCGGTGGGCAATGGCCGTTGGCTCGGCCTTTTCGGGATTACGGGTGTAGTCATTGACCGTAGTGGCAAAGTAGCCCACACGACTGTCGAAGTATCGGGGACGCATCGGCTCCTTGGGCAGCAGGTACCACGAGGAGGCCACCTCCCAAATGGTGGGATTCTGCTTCACGGGCTTTGCTGTAGCCGATGTCTTCTTGGCCTTTCCCTCTGCATAACTTCTTACCGAACGGAAGATGACGTTATTGGCATAGGTACTGATGGTGGTGGGATACGACTTGTCTGCCTGATAGGCACCTGTGTTGAGGGTCTCGGCAGCACCTTTGAGCGAGAAATAGGGATGGTCGCTCTTGTACATATCCGTGAAATCGATGACCACTGAGTGCTCCGAACGCGCCTTCACATCGAAACCGGCTGCGATAGGCATCATATTGGAAGCCTGCACAGCGGAATAGAGGGGCGAAGAAGGCTCCGGAAGCATGGTGGTGAAGATAGGCTCATGCAAGAAGACCTTGTCCTTGGGACCTTTCTCGAAACGGATGGTCTTAGAGTAGAGGGCATCACCGCCGTAGCCCATGAAGTCGTTGGCGCTACGGTTGACCTGTGCCGAGCCACGGATCAACGATACAAACACGAAGATGTCACGCCCCATCAGCGAATCGGGAATCTCCATGAAGTAACGCTTGTTTTGTTCGAAGATGTTGACCATACCCTCGTGGCGCACGGCCGCAGCGGTGATAAACTTCTCCACCGTAGGAATGGTCTTCACGGCACTGGCCGCAGTCGTGTCTTTGGCCACGGCCTCCACCTTACCCTTTTTCTTCTTTTTTTGCTTGTTGGCAGCATTCACATTCACGCATAGGCACTGCATACATAGCAGCGCCACCATCACACGAATGTACGTCCTGTTGAAATTCATTGCTTTTGTAGTTTAAAAAAGATTATTTATAGTATTTTATTCCAATTCAAAACCATATTGCAGCAGTTTCTCGCGCATGACCTGATACTTGGCCAGCACCACGGGCTCATCGGCATGCATGGCCATAAACTCCTCCTGTGGATAGGTGAAGATGGCCTCGCAATAGTGGCTCACATCCTGCGATTTCTCCGGCACATACTTCAAACGATCGGCAGAAGTAGTCGATGTATTGGCGCGAACACCGATAAAGCCTAACGTAGACAGTTTCTGGTCTGCCAGCGGAAAGTTAGACAATGCCCTGTACACCATGTAGCCAACTGAGGCTGTAGAATACAGATAGGATATATTGTCGGGATTGACAGCGTAAGTAAGAGCGAAGAAGTTCTCTTCCAGCCACTCTTCCTCAAACGACATGAGCGAACTGGCCACCATCGAGCGCAGGAAAGCTGCCCGATAGGCCTTACGCCCCTGCTCGCTCAGCGAGGCAAAGCGGCGCACATTGCTCAGCACGATGGTGTTCAAGCCCTTGAAAGCCACTGTGCCCGACGCACTGTTGAGCGTATCGGTGAGCAATACGCTGGGCACGTACATTGCTGCAGGCAAGAGCGGGAACACCTCGTCGCGCAGGAACTCCACAACCGGCAACACCTCGCTCCTGTTTTGGGGCAGGGTATAGTTGGCTGTCTTGGCTATCGGTGTCGCACTGCCCGGATTGTAGAACACTTGCAGCACCTCATAATAGGTATAGGGCTGTCCGGCCAGCGTGGTCCGCTGCTCACAGCCGATGGTATCGTTGTAGTACACGGGGATTCCGGTCTTTTGGAACACCTCATAGCGCAGATGGTCGAGCGCATCGTTAGGATTGTCCTCCACCACCAGCCAGTTTTTCTCATATCCTGACGGTATCAGGTCGTCTTCGCCACAACTTACCGTCAGGCAGAGGGCACATGCCGCAAGGAGGATATACTGTATCTTGTTCATTTCTATTCTTCTTTTTATTCGTTGTTGGGGATGATGGGTCTCTCGCTACGTATCTCGTTGGTGAGGTTGCCCATATTGAAATCGATGGCATACGAGGGGATGGGCATCATATAGGCGGCCACATCCTCATGGTACGGCTTCAGTTCGTACACACCTTCGGTATAGATGCTGCCGGCATCATTGGCCAAAACGGTGTGGCGGATGGTCTTGGTCATGGGGCACTCGGTATTGACCGCATAGCGGCGCAGGTCAAACCAGCGGTGCCCCTCGAAACAGAGCTCACGACGACGCTCCTCGCGCACAAACGTCACCAGTTCTTTACCCGAAAGGTTGATATCCGTCAGACACTCGGGGGCGAAGCGCTTGGCACGCAACTGCTGCAGGGTGGCCTTGGCCTCGTCCGCACGCCCCAACTGTGCCAAAGCCTCGGCCTTGTTGAGATATACCTCAGGCAGACGGATAGCCATATAGTCTGAAATCTCCTCGATCTTGAAGCGCATCTTCACACAGCGGAAACCGCTGCCATGCGACTGGCTCCTGTCGATGAAGAAAGCCCTGCGGCGAAGGTCGTTGGCATCGTAGGTGGCCATCAGGTCATCGGAGCACGAATAGCCCGAAGAGATGTAGTTGACACCATACTTGGCTGCGGGGGCATGCAATACCGCCATGATGTTGGGGCCGTGTGTAAAGATGGTCTCCGTAGAACTGGCATAGACCGCATCCTCGCCGGCCTGATAGGTATTGAGGTCTTTGAGCGCATAGTGCTGTTTGAGCACACTGTCGGCATAGGCCACCGCCCCCTCATAGTCTTCCATATACAGGCACACCCTCGAGAGCAGGGCAAAGGCAGCCGCCTGGTTGGTACGGTACTTGGTGGTCTGCTCGATACCCCGCAACAAGTCGATGGCATGCTGCAGGTCAGACACCATCTGGCTGTAGACCTCCTGACAGGAGTTGCGGCTGAAGTAGCGGTCCTCCACAGCCTCGGTAATCTTGAGCGGCACACAACCGTCGGTCGTGGCCGTGGCCTTGCAGTAGGGACGGCCATAGAGGTTGGCCAGCCAGAAATAATACTGGGCACGCAAGAAGTAGGCCTCGCCCTGCACACGGTTCACCAGCTGCTGGTCACTCTCCTGTGGGCGCATGTCCTCAGCCGTCACGATAATCGAGTTGAGCGCAGCAATCCTTTTATACGTATTGCTCCAGTTTACATCCTTGATCTCGTTCATCTCCGAGTCCACCATCGGATCCGGCTGCCACGCATAGACACGGCGACCCTTCATACGGGTGTAGTTTTTTTCCACTGTAGCGGCCAAAGGTCCGGCCACATACTCCGTGATGTCATCATCCATGAGATGGATATAGGGATAATAATATTGCGAAGCGCCTATAGGATTGGTCCAATAGAAATACTTATCCGCATCGGCAGAGTCGAGCGAATTGCCACCCTTCAGGTATGCCTCGCCTATGAGCAGTTCGTCCAAGTCTTTCACTTCCTCCACGTAGGCCATGTTTTGCGAACGCTCCTCCAGGAAGTCTCCACACGAAACCAGCAACAGCAGGGCCGACACAATCGGCAATATCATTGTTTTCATTTCTGTCTAAAATTCTATATATATTATAAGGTGATGTTCAGTGTAAACGAATAAGTGGGACGGATAGAGAGGTTGATGGTGGGCGATGCACCCGACTGCGTCACATCCTGTCCTTTGAGTTTAGGACTGGCGATGGTGAAGAGGTTAGTACCCGTGAGGCTCAGGTAAGCCGCATGGAGACCCATCTTCTTGCAGAGTGCGTCGTGCACATTGTAGCGGAACGACACCGACTGCAGTTTGAGATAGTCGCCACTCACCACGCGGATATCCGAGTAGTCGTACATGGCATAGATGTCGGAGCCCGCAAACTTGTTGGGGTTGCTGCTATACGCATTCTGCGACCACCAAGGCAGATTCACGTTGTCCGAAGCCACCAGTCCCGGGATGTTGGTATAGGCCTCGTCGCCCGGCTGCTGCCAGCGGTTGAGGAACTCACGGCGCATGTTGCGCTCCGGATAAGGACGGATATTGTTGCTGCCACAGAGCTTGAGCAGCCGGATCTTGTTGCCCAGACTGTAGGCGAGGTTGAACGAGAGACCAAAATGGCGGTAGCCGATATAGTTGGAGATACCGCCCTGAATCACAGGCACACGGGTACCCGACTCGGCCAGCACTTCCATCCACACCTCTTCCTCGGTCATGTTCTTGTAGCGTTCAAAGAGCTCGTCCTTCAGTTCGTCTTCCGTACCATAGAAGATAGGACTGCCGTCTACGGGGCTCAGTCCCTTGAAGCGATACGAGTAGAAGGTGTTGAGCGGCTTGCCCACAATCTCTACCGAACCGTTCAGGTAGTCAGAGTAGGTGACCTTGTCGCGGAGCGTGTTCGACTTGTCGTTGATGGCCTTGCTGATGAGCTGGTTGACCACCTGACCCAACTGCGGGTCGAATCGCCATACCCATCCGCGGCGGCCCTGCGAGTCCACACCCTGGTCGATAAACTTGAAGTTGAGCGTCACCTCCAGACCCTGGTTGGAGATATCGCCCTTGTTGACCACATAACTGCTCACGCCGTTGATCTCCGACACCTTCTTGGTCAGGAAGGCATCCTTGGTGTGCTTGTAGTAGTAGCCGATGGTACCGGACACCTTGTCCTTGAAGAGCGAGAAGGTGAGCTCTCCGTTGTACGAGGTGGTCTGCTCCCAGCGCAGGTCGGGGTTGGGGAAATACTGGATGGTAGACTGGAACTCGTTGTACCAGTTGTCCATATCGCCCTTGGCGATGATCATGCGCGAAGTCTGGTTGTCGAGCATGTTGCCCTGTTTGCCATACGAGAGCTTCAGCGCCAGTGTGTTCACCCACTTGGCCTTCTTCAGCACGTCGCGGGCGATATCCCAGCGTCCGGCAATAGACCAGATGGGCAGCAGTTTCTCGTTGCTGCGGCTGCCAAACTGGTTGGAGCCGTCCATACGGGTGTTGAAGTTAAGCGTATAGCGGTTGTCGTAACTGTACGAGACGGTGAAGTAAGCCGAAGCCAGATTGGTGAGCTGCTCGCCGATGGTGGGCTTGTTGGCAGCCAGCCAGTTGCGGTAACCCGCATACTCGGGCTGCGCCAACTGTGTACCGCTGATGGTGGCAAAACTCTTGCCACGACCGGGATAGTAGCCGCGTGCCACACTCTTGTAGCTGTCGTAAGAGGTGGAAGACACCTCGCCTCCCAGCAGCACGCTGGTATGGTGCTTATAGGCAAACACCTTGTTGAAGTTGAGCTGCAGACGCATGGTGTACGACTTCATCTTGGTGATATACTCGTTGAGCTCACCACCAAGCGGACAAGTGGAGGTGGCATCGCCGGGGCCATTCTTCTTCAGCTTGGCGATGTACCACGACCCCTCCTCGTACACCGTCTCCTGATTGGTGTTGGAGAGGCTGAGCGAGGCCGTTCCCTCTAACGACAGGCAGTTGAGCATGCGGTAGCGGGCATTGCCGTTGATGGTGATGCTGTTGCCGTCGGTGTTCTGGTACGTCTTCTCCATCTCGTTGAGCATATTGAAGGGGTACGAGGTGGTAGGTGTGCCACCTTTCAGATAAAACCACTTGGTGCCGTCCTCATTGTAGGCGGGGATGGCGCGGCTGGTCTGATAGGCATACTCCGTAATAGACGTTCCGTCTACCGACGGGGTGTACTTGCGCTTGTTGTTGTTGGCCTGGATGCCCAACTGGAAACTGAATTTCTCGTACGTGCCGTTGAGTTTAAACGAGGCCGTGAGCGTGCGGTTGGCCTGTCCGCGGGTCACACCGTTCTCATCGTTGTAGCCCAGCGAGGTATAGTAGCGTATGTTGTTGGAACCGCCGCTCAAGCTCAGCGTGTGCTTGCTCGAGAAAGTGTCCTGGCAGAGCAGGTCAAACCAGTCGGTGTTTACCGTCTCGTAGTAGTTGGCAAGTCGGCTGAACTCATTGTAGTCCAGCTTGCCGGCCTTGTAGTCGAGATAGGCGGCCTCATAGCCCACCCAGTTGGTGATGTTCTTAAACTCCATGCCACGCTCAAACATCTCACGCGATACATCCACACGCTCCTGCGAGTTCATCAGATAGATCGTACGATCCGAATATTGCGGACGCCGAGTGTAAGTACCTGAAACAGAATAGGTAACACGGGGAGGACCGGTTTTTCCTTTCTTCGTAGTGATGACAATCACACCATTGGCTGCACGCACACCGTAGATAGCGGTGGCCGAAGCATCCTTGAGCACATCAATCTGCTCAATGTCATCGGGGTTAAGACCAGAGATGGCGTTACCGAGAAGATTGACAAAGTCCAAATCGTTCAACTGTGCGGGATCCACATTCACGGGATCATTCTGTACTACACCGTCTATCACCCAAAGTGGTTCCTGTGAACCAAGTACTGTAGAGGTACCACGGATGCGCACCTTGGCAGCGGCACCGGCATCACCCGAGTTTTGCATGAAGATCATACCCGGCACATGTCCCTCAAGCATCTTGTCTACCGTTGAGAGACCGGCTACATTAATGTCTTCCATCTTGAGCGAGGTCACTGCACCCGTAAGTCTGCGGCGGTCGATGTCCTGATAACCGTTAGACACCACCTGCACCTCATCGAGGGTGTTCACATCCTCCTTCATCACCACCGTATAGTGTGTCTTGGCGCTTCCCACGGTCACCATCTGGGTGAGCATGCCCAGGTAACTGGCTATCAGCGTGGCCTTGGGGCGGTCTATCTCCATCTCGAAGTTGCCGTCCAGATCGGTCACCACCTGCTGCTGGTCGTGGGCTGCCTTGACAGTCACGCCTATCAGCGGCTCGCCTATCTCGTCGACCACCTTACCCGAGACCTTCCAGCGCTTCTGGCGCCTGCCCTCCTTGGGCGTGATGCTCACGATGTTGCCCTTGATGCTGTAGTTGCAGTTGATAAAGTCTGCCACTTGGGCTATCACCTCACTGGCAGGCTTGTTTTTCACCTTCAGGGTGATGGCTGGCCACGTCTTGGCCACGTCTGCCGAGTAGAGGAAACTGAGTCCCGTCTCCTTCTGTATCATCCGCAGCACGCTCTCTGCCGAAGTCTGCCGCACCTCTATCGTCACCTTGGTGTCGGCGGGCTGCTCGGCGTACAGCTGTACATTGCACGCCAGCAGCAGCGTCATCACGATGGCGGGCAGCCACCTGTGCCCCATCGCGAACCATTCTCTCTCTTTTTTCATCATAACGTTCATTTTTATTTAATAGATTTTGTCATTCTTCTATCACCACCGTCGCCCCGTGCAGGGTGCAAGACAGTCCGGTCACCATCTCCAGTGCCTCCAGCACGTCCTCGATGGGTTCTTCCTTGCCGAAGTTGCCCGTCAGCCGCTCCCCGCGCAGCGACTCGTCGTCAAACTGCACCTCGCAGCCATACCAGCGGGCTATCACGTCGGCCACCTCGCCCAGCGTGACATCGCTGAACACATACTTGCCCGTGTGCCAGGCCACATAGGGTATGGTGTCGACAGCCTCCACCCGCGCAGGTGCCCTGCCTATCACGGCCCGCTGTCCGGGCTGCAGCATCACCTCTTGCTGCTTCACGCCCGTCACGCCCACGCTGCCGTGGACCAGCACCACCTCGGTGCTGCCGGGATGCGACTTGGTGCTTACGTGAAACTCGGTGCCATACTGCTTCACGTCACCGTGGGGCGTATGCACGATAAAGGGGCGGCTCTTGTCCTTGGCCACCATGAAGTAGGCCTCGCCCACCAGTATCACGTCGCGCTGCGCCCGTCCGAATTTCTCAGGGAATATCAAGCGGCTTGAGTAGTTCAGGTGCACGATGGTACCGTCTTCGAGGGTGGTCCAGTACTCCTTGTCGGCATAGGTGGTCATCTTGCGGCCATTAGCCAGCGCATCGGCAAAATCGTCGTCTACCCTAAACTCAGCTATCTCTTTCGGCGTGATCACCCTCACGCCCTCCTCGGCCTTGGCCACCACCGCCCCGGGTTCCGCTGCCCGCTGCGCCTGCTCCATAGCGAGTTGCACCTCGGGCGATACCGTGGGCAGCGTCACATGGGTGTACTGCGCATACCATACGCCTACCCCCACTACGAACAACACCGAGGCCGCCACACTGCCCCACCGCAGCATCCGGCGGCGGCGCTGGCGGGCACCCTCGTGCATGGCATGGGCGGCAATACGCTCGGCCATCGCGCGCTCAGCCGCTGTGCTGTCTATCCGGGCACGCTGCGCCAGCTCCTCCTTCAGAAACGCGGGATCCGTCAGGCGGTCCACACACTGTCTGCGGTGCGCACGGGCAGCCGCCCACTGCGCTATCTCTTCCATCTCCTGCGGCGTGGCCGCGCCCACTATCTGGCGGCAAAGCAGCAGCGCCATCCGCGATATGTCTTTCAGTTGCTTGGTATTCATTTCTTTCATCTCCTTTATTCCTATTGTTTATATATATAGTTGTATTACCCTTTTTTTCCCTTTTTTGTGGCGGACGCACGAACGTGCGTCCCTACACGTAGTTGAAGGCATTGGCGCAAAGAAAAACGTTTTACCTCTTGACCGTTTTACCTTTAAAAACGCCGAAGCCAATTGTGAAACGAAATTCGGCGAAGCCAATTATGCATTACACAACTCTCTTTACACCTATAACGCCATTCCTGTCATTTTGGGTCACAAAAATAATTGATTTTTTACAAAAATATCATTTTTAACAACAAAATTAGTTATCTTTGCAACCTGAATGTTCCATTTTTCACCCCAAAGCGTATAAAATGCACATTTCACAGACTGTCTATAGCGACTTCCGGCAAGGCCAGATACACAGCTTCTACCGGGACGTGTACCCCTCATTGCTACGCTATGCGGTCAGATTCTTGGGCAACGAACTGTGGTATGTGGCAGAAGACTGTGTGGCAGACGCCATCTTCAAGGCTTACCAAAACCGCCTAAGCTTTAAGGAGGCCACCGAACTGAAATCGTTTGTCTATACCTGCGTGCACAACGAGATCGTGACCATCTTCAAGAAAAACGACCGCCACAAGCGCTATCTCGACCGCCAGCGCACACTGAGCGAAGACCTGATGGACCACGTCCTCATGCAGGAGACGCTCGACAGGCTCCAGATGGCCATCGATGCCCTCCCCCCACGCCTGCGCACCGTCTTTGAGCTGTCATTCGAGGAGGGTCTTAAGCGCAAAGAAGTCGCTGAGCGCCTCCAAGTATCGGAGGCCACCGTGAAACGTGACAAAACCCAACTCATCGCCATGCTCCGCCAGTCGCTCACCGACGACCCGCTCGCCCTGCTCATCCTCTATACACTTATCCGGATGCTGTGAGGGTGAAGAGGTGCAACACCTTAATTATATATATGAGACAACGGGCACGAAAGTGAATAACCAGCCAGGGCGACGACTGTCTTCTTTTTCCCGGCATTGGACCATCAAGATACCAACGTCATGGCATATCCCAAAGCTAAATGCCATGATTAGCGCGCTAAAGGTGGCGTTTACGACCCGTAAATGCCACCTTTAGGTTTTGCCTATGCCACGCCTTTGAATCCCTTGTGCCGCAAGAAAGGAAAATATGAACAGTAATAGTCGCCATGTGAATAGCGGTTTGTGGCCGCATCGTCGTACCTTTGCAGCGGATTAAGAACATAGCAACCACAACTTATTACATGAAGAGACGAATAGTGTTCATTTTGGCACTCGTCGCCACGGTGCTGGCGGCCGGTGCACAAGAAAGACTCACCCTGCAGCAGTGCCTGAAGATGGGACTGGAGCGCAACCTGGCGCTCAGGGTGAAGGAGGGCGAGGTGCGCAAGGCTCCCCACAACCTGAGCGAGAACCGCGCCAAGCTGCTGCCGCAGCTCAATGGGGTGGCCTCGGCCAACGACAATTTTGACCCGCCCGTGTCGGTGACCGACGGGTCGGCCTACGGCACGCTCTACAACGTGACCAAGACGCTGCAGTACAACGCATCGGCCGGACTGCAACTGCAGATGCCGCTCTACAACAAACAGCTCTACACGGCGATGGACATCACACGGCTGCTCAACAGCATCGACCGCATGTCGTACGAGAAGGCGCGCGAGGACCTGATCATGCAGATCAGCCAGATGTACTACTTGGCTCAGAACACGGTGGAGCAGCTGGGACTGGTGAGGGACAATATCAAGCGACTGAAGGCGCTGCGCGACATCACCGTGGCCTTCTACGACAACAGCATGGCGCTGGAGGTGGACGTGCAGCGCGTGAACATCAATCTGGAGAACCTGCAGGTGCAGTACGACAACGCGCAGGCGATGCTCACCCAGCAATACAACATGCTGAAGTATGTGCTCGACTATCCGGCAGAACAGGAGATATGTGTGGAACTGCCCCAGACCGACAAGGTGGTGGAGCCCTCGCTGCCCGGACTGAGCACCCAGCTCTATGAGCTACAGCTGCTGCAGGCGCGCGAGGCACTGGCCAAGAAGCAGCTGAGCATGACCCGCGAGGGCTATCTGCCCACGCTGAGCCTCTCGGGCAGCTGGATGTATTCGTCATACACCGACAAATTCAGCCACTGGTTCCACAGCGGCCCATCCAATCACTGGTACCGCTCCAACGGGGTGGGGCTGTCGCTGCGCGTGCCCATCTTCGACGGCTTCGACAAACGTTCCAAGATACGCAAGGGCAAGATAGACATAGAGACGGCTCAGACGCAGTATGCCAACACGCTCAAGAACCTGCAGACGCAGTATATGAACGCCACATGCGACATGGAGAACAACCGCCGCAACTACAAGAAGCAGAAAGACAACTGCACGCTGGCTGAGAACGTGTGCCGGGTGACCACCGACCGCTACAGGGAGGGGATTGCCTCGATGACGGACGTGCTGCAAGACGAGATGCGCATCACGGAGGCACAAAACAACTATATCACCGCCCACTACAACTATCAGGTGGCCAACCTGACGCTGCTCAAGCTCACGGGACAGCTGGACAAACTGATGTAAAAAGAGACCCGAAAACCATCCATATACAAACCCTATCACAAAAACATCAAGACAATGGAAACCAAAGATAAGAAACAAAACGCCGAGCAAGGCTCACTCGCCACACAGGCACAAAAACTGAAAAAGCAGCGCCGCCGCCAACTGGTGGCCAGCGCCATCGGCGTGGCCGTGCTCATCTGGGGCGCAATAGAGATCATCGGCATCTTCATAGACTACAAGAGCACCGAGACGAGCAACGACGCTCAGGTGGAGCAGTATCTGTCGCCGGTCAACCTGCGCGCTACGGGATATATCAAGAAAATCTACTTCCAAGAGCACCAGCGGGTACACAAGGGCGACACGCTGCTGGTGCTTGACGACCGCGAGTACCGCATCCGCGTGATGGAGGCCGAGGCTGCGCTGAAAGACGCGATGGCGGGGGCCAACGTCATCGGAGCCACACTGCAGACCACGCAAAACTCGGCCTCGGTGTACGAGGCAAGCATCGCCGAGATAGAGGTGAGACTGGCCAAACTGGAGAAAGACCGCCAGCGCTACAAGAACCTGGTGGAGCGCAAGGCCGCCACACCCATACAGCTGGAGCAGATCGAGACAGAATATGACGCCACCCGCAAAAAACTGGAGGCTACCCGCCGCCAGCAGCGGGCCGCCTACTCGGGTGTGAACGAGGTGCAGACGCGCCGCGCCAACACCGAGGCTGCCATAGAGCGGGCACAGGCCGCGCTGGAGATGGCCAAGCTCAACCTGTCGTACACGGTGGTGACAGCGCCCTGTGACGGCACGCTCGGCCGCCGCTCCCTGGAGGAGGGACAGGCGGTGAACGCGGGGCAGACCATCACCTATATCATGCCCGACACGCAGAAGTGGGTGATCGCCAACTACAAGGAGACGCAGGTGGAGAACCTGTACGTGGGGCAGAAGGTGCGCATGACGGTAGACGCCATCAGCGATAAGGAGTTTACGGGTACGGTAACGGCCATCTCGGGGGCCACGGGATCCAAATACTCGCTCATACCGACAGACAACTCGGCCGGCAACTTTGTGAAGATCCAGCAGCGGGTGCCGGTGCGCATAGACTTTACCGGACTGTCCAAAGAAGACAACGACCGGCTGGCCGCCGGCATGATGGTGATCGTGAAGGCGGAGCGCAAGTAAGGCCGCCCCACACACCTTATCTATATATAGTATCAGACAACGCGATAACAGACAGACACAACAGGCATGGCATCAAATCCACGCAATTTTCCGTTCTACAACTGGGTGCCCAAGCCCCTCGGCATCATCTTCCTGATGATCCTTTTCATACCTATCATGACCATCAGCGGCGTGTATAGCGCCAACAGCAGCGAGATGATGGGAGGGCTGGGCATCCAGGCAGAACACATATCGTTTGTAGGTTTTGTCACCTCGGTGGGCATGGCCGCCTTCTCGCCCTTCTTCTACGACCTGGTGCGCATACGCCGTGAGAAGATGATGTGCATCGTAGGCTTCTCCATCCTCTTCGCCCTGAGTTATGTGTGCGCCAAGACCGACAGCATCTTCCTGCTGGCCCTGTGCAGCCTCATCATGGGATTCGTACGCCAGACGCTGCTGATGTGCAACCTCTTCACACTGATCAAGTATGCCTTTGGCATCGAGGCCACCATCAACGTGACGCCGGGCAACGAGCCCACCGACGAGGAGGGCTGGGACAGGCTCGACACCGAGAAGACCACCAGCATGCCCACCATCTACTTCTTCTTCATGATACTGGGGCAGATGGGCACGTGGCTCACGGCGTGGCTGGCCTACTCGTACGAGTGGCAGTATGTGTACTACTTCATGATGGCGGCCATGCTGGCGGCTATCCTCATCATCTTCTGCACCATGCCCTACCACAAATACCCGGGCAAGCGGCTGCCCATCAACTTTGCCAAGTTCGGCAACGTGGTGGTGTTCAGCATGATGTGCTGCTCGTTTATCTTCATCATGGTCTACGGCAAGGTGCTCGACTGGTACAGTCATCCCTACATCCGCGAGGCCACGGCGGTGTGCGTGGTGTCGACGCTGCTCTTCGGCTATCTGGAGTACACGCGGCGGTCGCCCTACTTCCTGCTCGAGGCCTTCAAGCTGAAGAGCATACAGGGAGGCATCCTGCTGTTTCTGGGACTGATGATCCTGAACTCGAGCCAGATGTTTGTCAACATCTTCGTGAGTGTGGGCATGGAGATAGACAACTGGCAGAACGCCACACTGGGCAACTGGGTGCTGGTGGGCTACTTCATCGGTCTGCTGCTGGCCATCCTGTGCAGCGCCAAGGGATTCCATCTGAAGTGGCTCTTCGCCCTGGGATTCGTGCTCATAGGACTGGCGGCGCTCTATATGTACTTTGAGGTGCAGACCGATGGCCTGTACAGCCACATGAAGTGGCCCATCATCGTCCGCGCCACGGGCATGATGCTGCTCTACTCGCTCACAGCGGTGTACGCCAACCAGCGCATGCCCTACCGGTTCCTGTCTACGTGGGTATGTATCATGCTCACCGTGCGCATGATCATCGCGCCGGGCATCGGGTCGGCACTCTACTCCAACGTGCTGCAATACAGGCAGCAGTACTACGTGACGCGGTTTGCCCACGACTTTGACCGCACGCAGGCCGAGACAGCCGCCACCTACGACCAGACGGTGAGGGGCATGCGCTACCAAGGACGCTCGGAGGCGGAGGCGGAGCACATGGCCGCCCTCTCGCTCAAGGGGAAGATACAGGTGCAGGCCACACTCACCACCATCAAGGAGATGGCAGGGTGGACATTCTACGGCTGTCTGCTCTGTGCCGGGGTGGTGCTGGCGGTGCCCTGGACCAAACGGCGACTCACCGAGGAGGACCGCCATCCCAAGGCGGCAACCACCACGATGATATAGAAGATATTTCCCATGACTCAGGGGGAGAAGTGGAAACCGCCATTCTTAATCCGCCTCTCGGTGGAGGGGCTCACGGCAGGTTCGGGCACTTCTCCCCCTATATTTTTATCCGCCCGCAGGGCAAAAACAGGCCGCAGGACTTGGCACTTACACAGAAAAGCACTAACTTAGCACCCACACTCATGACAAAGATGGGAGCAATGGAAACAGAATCGGAAAGGATAGCAAAACTGGACAGGGAGCTGGCCACACAGCAGGATGTGTGCGGGTCGGGGGGCATCATCAGCAGATTGCCTGAGAGGCTCTACACGCCCTCACGTACGGACCATATCACGATCATCACGTGCCACAAGGGATGGCTCCGGCTGACGGTAGACCACCACCGCTATCGGATAAGCGCGGGGGAGACGGCCACCATAGACCGCGATGCGCTGATGGAGGCCAACGAGACATCGCCCGACATGGCCGTGACCATGCTCTGCTACCGCGTGGAACCTATCAGGGACATGCTGGGGGCTACGGTGATGCCCCTGCGACTGGTGGCGATGCTCTCGCCCATCCCCTGTAGGGTATGGCAGACAGATGGGGAGAGCGACATCACCCACTACACGGCGCTACTCAGCGCCACCTCGCCCGCCGAGCCCTCTATCTTTGCCGACCACGAGCAGAAACTGCTGCTCATGGCGCTCACCTACCGCCTCTGCTCGCTCTTCAGCCGACACTACGGCAGCGCGGAGGAGGGACATGGGCGTAAGATGGAGACCTTTGTGGCCCTCATCAAACTGGTAAGCCAATACTTCGACAAGGAGCGCAGCGTGGCGTTTTATGCCGACAAACTCTGTCTGTCGCCGAAGTATCTCTCGTCGTTGGTGAAGGGCATCTGCGGCTACACGGTGCAGGAGATCGTCTTCAAGGCCATCGTGCGCCGCAGCATCTTCCTGATGAAAAACACCAACAAGCCCATCAGCGAGATAGCCGACCTGATGCACTTCCCCAATGCCTCGGCCTTCGGCACTTTCTTCAAGAAGCAGACAGGACTGTCGCCACGGGCATTTAGAGTAATTCA
>JBJEAU010000150.1:0-17139 GCA_051869355.1 Prevotella sp.
ACGACCGCTTGGTGGAGAATGTCAACTACTTCCGCGACAAGATGATGGCTGCCGGATTCGACATCAAGCCCACCCAGAGTGCCATCTGCGCTGTGATGCTCTACGATGCACCACTCTCACAGCGCTATGCCAACCTGTTGCTCGACGAAGGCATCTACGTCACAGGCTTCTACTACCCCGTAGTGCCAAAGGGCGAGGCCCGCATCCGTGTACAGCTGTCAGCAGCCCACACCAGAGAGCAGCTCGACCGCTGCATCGCAGCCTTTATCAAGATTGGACGCGAACTGGGTGTCGTGAAATGAAATTACCCATCTGTTTAATAAAACAAAGAGGAGACTGTCACCAGCCTCCTCTTTTGTTTTTCCTCCCTTTCCTATACGCCTGATGGTTCTTGCCTACAAGCGGGGGATGGCGCTACCGGGCGGCGTGTTCCACCATTCGGGTACACCATACCTCGTACCCCTTGGCCGTAAGATGGATGCCGTCGCCGCTATAGAGCTCGGGCAACATGTTGCCATCGGCACCCACAAACCACGAGGTGACATCGATATAGTCAAACCCTTTCCATCGCATGGCATTAAGGGCGTTTCTTACCTTATTATAATATACGCGCATGGGATGCGTCGGGGTCAGTCCGGCCGGAAGCAGGCCCACCACATGGATAGCGGCAGTCGGAAAATGGTTCTTGGCAGCCTCAGCCACCGCACGGATGCCCTCGGCCACGTCGATGGGGTCATCGGAATCGAAATAGTTGTTCACCCCGATGGTCACCACCACATGCTTGGGCGTGGAAGCATCGTAGGCTCCCGTATTCACACGCCACAGCAGATACTCGGTACGGTCGCCGGAGATGCCGGCCGTCTCCCACCGGCCAGCGCCCATCACCTGATCGGCAATCGCCTTACCCGGCTTGTGGGTTACCCTCTTGCGCTCGCCGCCAAGCCCCTGTGTGATAGAGTTTCCCAGCCATAGCCAGTCCAACTGCCTGCCTTGGAGCGTCTCAGTAATGTCCTGCGCCACCGAGTGCCATTCCGACCCTTTAATCCAGCCTGCCGCCATGCGATACTCGTTGCCACAGACGGGGCGCGTACAAGGATTAATGTAGAGTCCATAGGCTTTGAGGAAGAAACGGACAATCTCCACAGGATTGAAGAGCGAGTGCGGATGATGCCCCACGCCCTCCTTGCTCACCACGGGCACTGTCACGCCCGCTGAAGCCATGCGCTCGGCAAACACAGCTGTATTTTCAGCCACAGGAACCACATCGTCGGCAGTGCCCACCACATGCAGGATAGGGATATTCTTCACCCGGCGCACATGGTCTATCGGATTGCCCTTCCATTGCAGCGCCTCGGCCTCCGAAGCCCATCCGTATGCCTGGAGCATGCGGCTCACATCGTTGTCGGATCGCTGTCCCTTGCCCTGCCCCATAGGCCAGCTCTTGAGATCCATCACGGGAGCGTCGGCATAGATGCCGGCCACCTGCTTGGGATGGCGCGCTGCCCAGTTGTAGACGATAAGACCGCCGCGGCTCATGCCCTCAAGTCCTACTTTACGGTTCAGTCCGAGGGCTGTCATCTGCTTGTAGAAGCGGTCCCATCGGGCCACGGCCTTGGGCGAACCGTAGAGATCGGTCACGTCGCAGTAAGCGATGTGGAAGCCACGCTCCAAGAGCGCGATATCGGTCTGCGGCTCATGCCCCCAGAATCGGGCCCGCAGCACCCACGGATGCCCCTTGGCCGCCTGACGGGGCGACACCAGACGGCAGACCACCTCGCCATCCAACTTGAATTCCACACCCTTATGTCCGTAAAAGTTGAAAGTCTTGCCCTCGGGAGCCACCACTTGCGGCTTGGGATCACGCGGCGTGAGCAGCACCTCGCCTATATGGCGCGCCATCCTACCAGCCCCGATGGCCGAAGGATGCAGCCGGTCGGGCATGAGCCCCTTGTCCCATGCCTTACCCATGATACGCTGCAGGTCAATGACTTCCACACCCTCTTCAAAGGCTATCTTGTGGATGAGCGGGACTATCTGCCTACGGATGCGGCTCTCGTCGATGCTGTTCTTGTCTTTCAGGAAACAGCGGATGGGTGTAAGCAACACCACACGGGGCTTCGATGACAAGCCGCGATACATACGCACCAGTTGGCGCAGTTCTTCTTTGTAGTCGTCCACATACTGGATGTTTTGGGGCTTCGAGTCGTTAGTACCCAGTTTGATAAGCACGATATCGGGCGCAAACGCCAACGATTGCTCGTATTCTGCCGTCTTGGTGTAGGGATAATCCCCCTTGCTGAGCAGGGTCGTGCCCGACACACCAAAATTGCGCACCTCATAGTCCGTTCCCAGATAGTATTGCAACTGGGTCGGATAACTGTTCTGGTTCCGATTGGCAATGCCGGCACCATAGGTGATACTGTTGCCCACGCAAGCCACACGCACAGGTCGGGCAAAGCCTACTGCCGCTGCGAGGCAGAGTAAAAATGTAAGAAAATACTTGGTCTTCATATCTTAAACTGTTGGTTTTTCAGCATGGTTCGGATGTCCTTGTCAAGCCGTCTCATGGCTCCCCATACAGACACCTATCCCTCAGACAAAGGTAGGTGCCGCCGCAAGCGAGGATAAAGGTAGTGAAAATCTAATCTATCTCCAAACTTTCACGCCACATTCTTTTGTCTTGGTGCATTTTTGTGTTTATTTGGCTTCATCCACCGAGGATTGGACAGGGGAAGATGTAGATTGTAACTGAGCAAATGCGAGCGTTGAAGTACTCCGCATAATCCCACAAACATCCATGACAGCGATTTTGCCTATCTCTTTTTACAAGAAAGGCTCACAAAACAGAAAAACAAGTTGTTTAACAAAGAAAAAATGCAAAAATCCTGCTCAGTATCAAATCTTCTGAGTATCTTTGCAAAGTATAATACATAGTAGGAAGTTAAAAGAGAAGATACATGGCATTACCCATCGCATCCATCCCCGTGCTCACTGGCGAAGTGGCTCAGCGATTTGAGGCTGAGGCACAGGCAAACTATGAGAAGTTTCTACATCGTACACCAGAAGAGGAAAAGGCCGTGAGAGAAAAATATAATCGCGGCATGGAAAGAGTTCGCAAAATGTTATCCAAAGCGCATCTTGATAGCAAATGAGTTTTCTTGACGATGCTTGCTCACTACACCGTTTGGAAGAACCCAAAGATATTGTTGGGTTTACTTGTGGTGACAAAGACCTTGACGACTTTTTTACCAACGATTGTTTTGCATACGACAAACAGTTGTTGGGTAAGACATATTGCTACAAACTCGACCAAGATCCACATACGATTGTCTGTGCTTTCACCCTTGCCAATGCAGGTATTAGAGTGAGCGATTTGCCGAATGCCAGAAAGAAGAAGATAGAGACACATATACCACATGTAAAATCACTAAAAGACTATCCTGCTGTACTTGTGGCTCGTTTAGGAGTGTCCGAAAGTTTTCGTTCCAAACACATTGGTAGTGATGTTTTAGAGAATGTCAAGTATTGGTTTCTTGACCCGTACAACAAGACAGGCTGCCGATATGTGCTTGTCGACGCATACAACTCAGCTTCTACCATCCGCTTCTACGAGAGCAATGGCTTTGCCACTGTCTTCAGTTCTGAGGAGCAAGAGAAGGAGTACCGTCATGCCGACGAGGAAAAGCCATTAAACACGCGCCTGATGTATTTCGACTTGATGCAACTGGCAAAGGATAACAAGTAGGAACACGTATTCATTCCTGCTACCCTGCAAATGGGGATATAGACAGAATACAAGGTTGAACTAACAAAGAAAATAAGAAACAGACACTAATCTGAAAACAGAAACGTGCATGATGTGTGCCCAAGGTGCATCATCATCCAATTGGGAATATACCATATCACAAGGCGTTTCCGTTCTGAATAATTGAAATTGGACATTGATATAATATTGAGCTTTTAGCTCTTGTTCTCTATTACTCGAATACCGCCAATATTCAACGACTGAGGACAAGCAGTATGAAAGTTCACGCTTATAAGGCGTGAATCATTCCATGCTTGTTAGTCGTAAGGTCACTTGGCGGTTACCTGAGTAATAAATAAGCAAAAGAATGGTTACACGCCTTTTCATTAAAAACAACTCTAAAACAATAAAGCTATGAAAATGAAGCACCTATTCATTATAGGATTTCTACTCTGTATGGCCAAGGCATCTGCAAAAGAAATCAATGCTTTGTGTCTGCATCTTGCCACTGGCAAACAAATAACTTGTCTTCTTGACGAAAAACCAGTTGTTACTTTCCGTGATGAGGAGCTTATCATCACCACTCATTTAAACCAAGTGGCATACAAGTCAAACAATGTGCTAAAGTTTACATACACATACATTGACCCCAGTGGCATAATGGATATCGAATATCCCATTACCATGTTTAAGTTCGGCAAGAACTCTCTACAACTTACCCATATCGAGCCATCCTCAAAGGTGGAATTATACACCGTTGACGGCATTCTTGTAGTTTCTTCCGTGGCTGACGCGAATGGAAATGCTTCATTATCCTTTACAGCGCAGTCGGGAACCGTATATATCGTTAAAACAGCAGTCGCAAACTTTAAAATCACCAAGCCATGAAAAAACCGTTTCTTCTCCTTATGCTCCTAACAGCATTGTCCGTAGAAGCTGTGGCACAAAACAATGCCATGTATGTATACCGCAACGATGGAGCAATCAATGCATTCCTAAAAACCGATATAGACAGTATCAGATTCTCCAATCTTGATATTGACAATGTACAGCACAAAGAATATGTCGTACAAGAAGTCTGTACGGCCGATTCCATCTATCGTATACCATTGGCAGTCATTGACAGCATTAATTTTGTAACGCCGCCACCATCCTATCAAGAGGGGGTGGAACAGGTAAGTGCAGACCTGTATGAATATGTCATTTCCTATACAGACAGCACCATTACATTCAAGCCCGACATACCCTCCCGTTTGTTACCGACACAAGGGCAGGTGATTGTGGCTGACAAATACGAGGACCCTTTCGCCACAGGTTTCTCCGGCAGAATGACAGGTATGCAGGAATATGCCGACAGCATTGTCTGCATGTTTGAGGGTGTGTATCTTGACGACATTTATTCACGTCTGCTTCTTGTAGGTTCTGCCGAGTCCTATCACGATGAGGCCAACCCGTCGAGAGCCCAAACCAGGGCGATATGGGAAGACCATGACAGAAATATATACTTGCCGGCAAGCATCCCTTTGAAAGCAGGACTGGTTACAGCCGAATTGGAGCGTCCCTCCCTAAGGATCGATTATTTTGTGTGTATCAATGAAGGAAGTCTTCAAAACCACGTCATGTTTAAGGCACGGTTCAACTCGGCAGGAAGCCTGAGTCTAAAAGTATCGAAAGATGCCACTTTTGGCGACGAGCCTCATTGGCTCAGCTCGATTCCTATCAAGGTCGGTGTAGTAAGCGGTTGTATAGATTTCGGTTATTTTGTGCAGGCATCAGGGTCTATAGAAGCAGGCGTGACATTCCCCTTCGAAGTGGGCTATTCAGGTGGCTTCTTATATACAGATAGCAAAGGCATAGTTTCTGATACACCCCAACGCTCTTTCACATGGAAAGAGCCAGAGTGGAAGGCCTCTATCAATGGTTCACTATATGCCGGTGTTGCATCCCGACTGTCTATTGCCTTGCTGCACACGAAAGTTGCATGTATCGACCTTACGGGAAAATTTGGTCCCGAGGTATCTTCTTCCTTTACTATTAGTTCTGCCGAAGGCATCCACACCACTGTATATGAAAATTTGAAAGAGGTTGAAGTCACATCATCTCTCAAACTCGAATTGACTCCAGGCTATCGGGTGTGGTTCGATGAAAGAAAAGAATTTGGTGGAATCAACTTGTCGGTCGAGTTCTTGAAAAAGACAGTTCCGCTTATGCCGTCCATATCAAATTTGAGTTGGAAGCGACTGTCAAGCACTGGTGGAGAACTTAACGGAAGCGTACAAAAGGACATATTCTTTCCTTGCAAGTTGGGATGGGCGGTCTATAACAATGATGAATGTCATTCTACTCATTTCCTACCAGACTCCTATTGGGTGCAGGATTCATGGAACAACAATGGCCTGCAATATCAGTTGTCTGACATTCCCCCTACTGGCAACTGCAAGGCTTATCCCGTAGTACGCCTTTTGGACATGCTGAGTGTCCGTGTTCCCAAATACGTAGATTTGAGTTCTATACCTGTCCATATAACTCGATTTGACGTGACAGATTCCGAGTACAAACCGGGGGCTTTCTTGAACGAAGGATTGTATTACAATTACAAGTTCAACGTTTCCCTGACTGTTGAGATAGACCATTTGGATGGAGTTGCCGATTGGGGCTATGTCTACCGCGACCCGTCCGGTAACATCAAGCGCATTTCACTTATGGAGTATGGTAAGTCGTACACTGACACACGCTATGCTTACTATCGCAACGAGGCTCACTCCACGGCATGTTTATATACCTACGTCAAGTATGTTGGCGATTCGGAATACTATGATAGTGAGCCGCATGACTATCCATTGGACATCATAGTATTCAGTTGCCCTAACAACAACCATCCCCATGCCATCGACCTTGGCCTGCCAAGCGGCACCAAGTGGGCATGCTGTAACATTGGTGCCACTACCCCAGAAAGAGCTGGAGGTTATTACGCCTGGGGAGAGACGAGTGAGAAAAGCATATATAACGATGAAACCTATATGTACTGTACTGGACAGGATACCGATGGAGATGGATGGTTTGATCAGAATTATGACATAATCTATATTGGTTCAAACATCGCTGGCACTCCATATGATGTAGCCCACGTGAAGTGGGGCGGTTCATGGGTTATGCCTTCTTTGGAAAGGGCAGAAGAAATTCACAAATATTGTAGAAAAGAAATGACCAAAATAAAAGGGGTCTTAGGTACACTTATGACCGGTCCGAGCGGAGGTCAGGTTTTTTTCCCTGCCTTCGGCTATCGCATTGACGGCTATCTCAACACAGATATTGTTGTCGCCTGTTACTGGACAAGTACTCTGGATCCTGATTTCCCTAAGACTGCGACAAGCTTCTCCATAGGACCCGCTATGTGGTATAACGGTGGCAATAATAGTTTGGGTCTGTCAGTCCGTGCAGTCTGCCCTTAACCAACATACATCCTAATTATTCTCATCCTCTATCTGAATGCATCATGATAGAGGATGGGGCATTTTCCCCACTTGCCCTATTCACGAATGCCAAATGCCACGTTTACGACCCCTAAATGCCGCATTTAGGTGGGCTAAATGCCACGTTTAGCTTTGCAAAGGTGATTTCGGGGAAAAAATAAGCGCCGTTTCCGCTTTTTTATGTATCTTTGTCAGGACAGCACGGGGTGCCCGTGCGAAACATCTGTTTACTGACCAAACTTGACCATCATGTTTCTACTACAACTGACCATCGTCCTTATGGCCCTATACGTGGGCTCTCGTTACGGAAGTCTGGCCTTGGGTGCCATATCGGGCATCGCTTTGGCCCTGCTGGTACTGGGCTTCGGACTGAAGCCGGGCAATCCTCCCACCGACGTTATCTATATCATCGTGGCGGCAGTGACCTGCGCCGGCATGATGCACGCTTCGGGCGGCATGGACTGGCTGATACAGATTGCCGAGCGACTGCTGCGCCGCCATCCAGGACACATCACGTTTTTCGCGCCGCTATGCACCTTCTTCCTCACCGTACTGGTGGGTACCGGTCATGTGGTCTATACGCTCATGCCCATCATCTGCGACATCGCACTGCGCAAAGGCATCCGACCGGAGCGCCCCTGCGGCGTGGCATCCATCGCCTCGCAGGTGGGTATCACCTGCTCGCCCATCGCTGCGGCCGTAGTGGCCTTTGCCACCATCTCGGCTGCCAACGGATTCGACATCACCATTCCCCGCATCCTCATGGTCACGCTCCCAGCCAGTGTCATCGGTCTGCTGGCAGCCAGCGCCTGCTCCTACAAGCGAGGCCTGGATCTGGACAAAGACCCTCAGTTTCAAGCCCGTCTGCGCAACCCCGAGACCTACAAGTACATGTACGGCAACGAGGCGACACTGCTGGACAAGGAGATACCGGCCTCGGCGCGCCGTGCGGTGTACATCTTCCTCGGGGCCATCGCCCTCATCGTGGTCTATGCCTCGTGCCAGAGCCTGCTCCCCACCTACAGTCAGGTGGTGGCGGTGAATGGTGCCACAGGGACTTGGAACGGGCTGACGGCAGCCCAACTGGTGCAGCTGGGGATGGTCCGTGAAGGACTGACCCAGGTGGTGGAGCAGCCCCTCAAGATGAACATCGTGATACAGGTGGTGATGCTGGTGGCCGCAGCCCTCATCGTGATTTGCTGCAAGGCAAGCCCCAAGAAGGCGGTGGCCGGCGCGGTGTGGCAAAGCGGTATGGTGGCCGTGGTGGCTATCTATGGCATCGCCTGGATGGCCGACACGCTGTTTTCCAACTACATGGGCGACATTCAGCAACTGCTCTCATCGGTGGTACACGACTATCCGTGGAGCATCGCTTTCGTCTTTTTCGCCGTTTCGATGCTCATCAACTCCCAGGGGGCAGTGGTGGTGTCGATGTTGCCGCTTGCTTACTCGCTGGGCATACCGGGCGAGGTACTGCTGGGCGTGTTCCCGAGCGTGTACGGTTACTTCTTCATCCCCAACTATCCCTCCGACATCGCCACGGTCAACTTTGACCGAAGCGGCACGACCGTTATCGGCAAGTATCTGCTCAACCACAGTTTCATGATGCCGGGACTGGTGAGCGTAGGGGTGGCCACGCTCGTCTCCATGTTGCTCGCCCGACTGCTGTACTGATGCCCATGCGGACAGGCCAAACGGCGACTGAGGATGCTTCGGACAGGCGATAATTGGCCGCAGCAAGCATATTCCCTCGCCATATTTTTCGATGAATCGAATTTTTGCATTACCTTTGCGCAAAAGAAATTGTTGATATGACACAAGAAGAGAAAACCCGTATCGAAGAGCGCATCGTAGACGTGCTGAAAACGGTGTACGACCCGGAGATTCCGGTAGACATATGGAACCTGGGAATGATCTACAAGGTGGATGTACGCGATGACCACACCGTGGAAGTGGACATGACATTCACGGCCCCATCGTGTCCGGCAGCCGATTTCATCCTCGAGGACGTGCGCACCAAGATAGAGAGTTTGGAAGAAGTGAAATCGGCCACCATCAATCTGGTCTTCGACCCCGTGTGGGACCAGAGCATGATGAGCGAAGAGGCACGGGTAGAACTGGGATTTGACTGATGAGAAGACGATGAAGAACGTATATTTCCTCTCCGATGCACACCTTGGCTCGTGGGCCATTGAGCACGGGCGCACCCAAGAGCGGCGACTGGTGCGGTTTCTCGACAGCATCAAGACCAAGGCGGCTGCCATCTATCTGCTGGGCGACATGTTCGATTTCTGGAACGAGTACCGCTACGTGGTACCCAAGGGCTACACACGGTTCCTCGGCAAGCTCTCCGAACTGACAGACATGGGCGTGGAGGTACACTTCTTTACCGGCAACCACGATATATGGACCTACGGCTATCTGGAAGAGGAGTGTGGGCTCATCGTCCATAAGGCACCGCTCACTACCGAAATCTACGACAAGGTGTTTTATCTTGCCCACGGCGACGGACTGGGCGACCCCGACCGCAAGTACCGGTTCCTGCGCAGCATGTTCCACAACCGCACATGCCAGCGCCTCCTCAACTTCATCCATCCCCGCTGGGGCATGGCCCTCGGACTCACCTGGGCCAAGCATAGCCGCCTCAAGCGCGCCGATGGCAAGGAAGCGCCCTATATGGGTGAGGACAAGGAGTTTCTGGTGCGCTACACCAAACAGTATCTGCAAGGACACAAGGACATAGACTACTTTATCTACGGGCACCGACATATCGAACTGGACCTCATGCTGAGCCGCAAGACGCGCATGATGATTCTCGGCGACTGGATTTGGCAGTTCTCGTATGCCGTATTCGACGGCGAACACATGTTCTTGGAAACCTATGTAGAGGGCGAGAGTCGCCCTTAGGAAACATATCAAAGCCCGCCAACGCGGGCTTTAACTTTTATTACATAATAAAATAGTGTGAAAAACAACGACAAAAGCAAAAAAAGCGGTATCTTTGTTTGCTGAACGTATGCGCAAGGCATACTACCAGTATCTACCACAACAACGGTCTGTGGCTAACGACTCTGCATGCCGGAGACAAAGCCGCCACAGACATAGAGAACTGACGTGAACACTATACAAAAAAGCAACATAACTAAAAAACAACAACCATGAAGTATCCTAAAATTGGTATTCGCCCGACGATCGATGGTCGTCAAGGAGGCGTACGTGAGAGCCTGGAAGGCAAGACTATGGCACTGGCTCACGCAGTGGCAGACCTCATTTCAACCAATCTGAGAAACGGAGACGGCTCCCCGGTGGAGTGTGTCATCGCCGACGGCACCATCGGCCGCGTGGCAGAGAGCGCCGCCTGCGCCGAGAAGTTTGAGCGCGAGGGCGTGGGAAGCACCATCACCGTGACTTCTTGCTGGTGCTACGGCTCAGAGACAATGGACATGAACCCGCATTATCCCAAGGCTGTCTGGGGCTTTAACGGCACAGAGCGCCCGGGTGCAGTGTATCTGGCTGCCGTACTGGCCGCACACGCACAGAAGGGATTGCCCGCTTTCGGTATCTATGGACACGACGTGCAGGATTTGGAAGACAACACCATCCCCGCTGACGTGGCAGAGAAAATCCTGCGCTTTGCCCGTGCCGCCCAGGCTGTGGCTACCATGCGCGGCAAGAGCTACCTGAGCATGGGTAACACCTGTATGGGTATCGCCGGCAGTATCGTCGACGCCGACTTCTTCCAAGATTACCTCGGCATGCGTACCGAGTACGTGGACCTGGTAGAGATTCTGCGCCGCGTGGAAGAGGGCATCTACGATCCCGAAGAGTACAAGAAGGCGATGGCATGGACAGAGAAATACTGCAAGTGCAACGAAGGCCGCGACTACAACGTTGAGAAAGGAAAGGCTAAGACACGTGAACAGAAGGACGAGGACTGGGAGTTCACCGTCAAGAACATGATGATCATCAACGACCTCATGCACGGCAACCCCAGACTGCTCGAACTGGGATTCAAAGAGGAGTCATTAGGCCACAACGCCATCCTCGGTGGCGTGCAGGGACAGCGCCAGTGGACCGACTACAAGCCCAACTTCGACTTCCCCGAGGCACTGATGTGTACCTCGTTCGACTGGAACGGCATCCGCGAAGCCAACGTATTGGCTACTGAGAACGATGCGCTGAACGGTGTAGCGATGCTCTTCGGCCACCTGCTCACCAACAAAGGCGTAATGTTCTCCGACATCCGTACCTACTGGAGCCCCGAAGCCGTGAAGCGTGTGGCTGGCAAAGAGACCACAGGTCTGGCAGCAGGCGGATTTATCCACCTCATCAACTCGGGTGCAACGACTCTCGACGCTACCGGAGCCATGACCGATGCCGAGGGCAACGCCACCATGAAGCACCACTGGGAGATGACCGAGGCCGATGTAGAGGCTTGTCTGAAAGCCACCACATGGTATCCGGCCGACAGAGACTATTTCCGTGGCGGCGGTTTCTCTTCCAACTTCCTCACCAAGGGCGGCATGCCTATGACCATGATGCGCGTGAACCGTGTGAAGGGTCTCGGTCCCGTGTTGCAGATTGCAGAGGGATGGTCTGTAGACCTGGATCCCGAAATCCACGACGTACTCAACAAGCGTACTGACAAGACATGGCCCACCACATGGTTTGTTCCCCGTCTCGACCCGACACGCGACGCTTTCAAGGACGTGTACTCGGTCATGAACAACTGGGGTGCCAACCACGGAGCCATTGCTCACGGACACATCGGTGCCGACGTGATCACGCTCGCCTCTATCCTCCGCATCCCCGTCTGCATGCACAACGTGGCCGACGAGGACATCTTCCGTCCCGCAGCATGGAATGCCTTCGGTATGGACAAGGAGGGAGCAGACTATCGTGCTTGCGAAAACTTCGGTCCTATCTACAAATAAGCCGATAGAGACCTTATAGCCAATCTATCATCCATCAACAGATCCGATACCGGGGCCTTCTGCCCCGGTATCGGAATGTTTCAAAAAACCAAATAACTCTATGGAGAAAACCAAACTCGTAGAAAAGAAATACCTCGTTACCTTTATTCTCATCACAACCCTGTTTGCGCTTTGGGGCTTTGCCAATGATATCACCAACCCGATGGTTGCCGCCTTCCAGACGGTCATGGAGATTTCCGCAGCCAAAGCCTCGCTCGTACAGTTTGCCTTCTACGGCGGCTACGCCACGATGGCCATTCCCGCAGCCCTCTTCATCCGCAAGTACAGCTACAAGAGTGGTATCATGCTGGGTCTTTCGCTGTATGCGGTAGGTGCTTTCCTCTTTATTCCTGCCGCCGCCAACCAGGAGTTCTCGTTCTTCTGCATCTCATTGTACATCCTCACGTTTGGCCTGGCCTTCTTGGAGACCACAGCCAATCCCTTTATCCTCTCATTGGGCAGCAAGGAGACCTCAACGAGAAGACTTAATCTCTCACAGGCATTCAACCCGATGGGCTCGCTCAGCGGTATGGCCGTGGCCTCACTGATTGTGCTGCCACAGCTCATCTCCGACAAGCGCGATGCCGCCGGTGCCATCATATTCCCCACCCTCTCCGAGGCTGAGAAGGCGAATATCAGACTGCACGACTTGGCTGTCATCCGTGACCCGTACGTGGTCATCGGCCTGGTAGTGGTGGTGATGCTGGTAGTCATCGCCCTGACCAAGATGCCACGCACCGAGAGCCACGGAGAGCAGGGTAAGGTGAAGGATACGCTGCGCAACCTGTGGCACAACAATGCTTACAAGGAAGGCGTGGTTACCCAGATGTTTTACGTGGCCGCCCAGATCATGACGTGGACATTCATTATCCAGTACGCCGGCAACTTGGGCATCACCAAGGCTACTGCCCAGATGTACAACATCGTGGCGATGGTACTGTTCCTTACCGGCCGCTTCATCAGTACGTTCTTGATGAAGTACGTCAACACCCGACTGCTGCTGGCCATCTTCGCCACAGGTGCCGCCATCTGTGCTGCGGGCTCCATCCTGTTTGTCGGCATGACCGGTCTGTACTGTCTGGTAGGCATCAGCGTATTTATGTCGCTCATGTTCCCCACCATTTATGGCATTGCTTTGGAGAATATCAAGGCAGAGGATGCCAGTCTGGGCGCAGCCTTCTTGGTAATGGCCATCGTGGGCGGTGCCATCATGCCCCCCTTGCAGGGCATGGTGATCGACATGGGTACCATCTGCGGACATCCGGCCGTGAATGTATCGTATGCATTGCCGTTGATTTGCTTCATCGTGGTATTCACTTACGGTATCAGACAATACCGCGCCAGCATGAAATAAGGACAACGATTCTTTATAAGTGCACATAGAAAGACCGTCCTTGCAGCCTCAACAACTGCAAGGACGGTCTTTGTTAATCCTAAATGCCGTCTCCAGCGCGCTAATCATGGCATTTAGGAGGCGTAAATGCCGCATTTACGAAAAACAACATTACAGTAGGGAAACGAAGAAAGGGCAAAGATGGGAAGCACCCCTCATCTTTACCCTTTTCGGTTGGGCAGGTTTTGCCCTTATTAAGTATCGCCTTACTTGCTCTGCGAAACCAATTCCACGGTATCGCGGGCGATGACAATCTCCTCGTCGGTAGGTATCATCACCACTTTCACCTTAGAATCGTCGGCAGAGAGCACTTGCTCCACGCCGCGGCAGTGGTTGCGCTCCTTGTCCATCTTCACGCCCAAGTATTCGAGACCTGAGCACGAATCCCAGCGCACACCCTCCTGGTTCTCACCCACACCGGCAGTCCAGACAATGATGTCCACACCATTCATGGCTGCTGCATAAGCGCCGATATACTTCTTGATGCGATAGTTGTACATGGCCAGCGCCAGCTTGGCACGCTCGTTGCCCTCCTTGTCGGCACTCTCCACCTCGCGCATGTCCGAGCTCAGACCGGAAATACCCAGCACACCACTCTCCTTGTTGAGATATTCGGCCATCTCCTGCGGCGTCTTGCCGAGTTTCTCCATCAGGTAGGTCACAGCAGAGGGGTCGATGTCGCCACTGCGCGAACCCATCATCAGGCCGGCAAGCGGCGTGAGTCCCATCGTGGTATCGATTACCTTGCCATACATGACGGCTGCCATCGAGGCACCGTTGCCGATGTGACAGGTGATGATCTTCTGGGTCTTGATGTCCACGCCGAGGAAGTCGCACACACGCTGCGACACGTAGCGGTGGCTCGTTCCGTGGAAGCCATAGCGACGCACGTGATATTTCTCGTACAGTTCGTAAGGAACAGCGTACAGATAAGCATGGGCGGGCATGGTAGAGTGGAACGCATTGTCAAACACGGTCACCTGCGGGGTATCGGGCATGAGCGCATCCACGGCACGGATGCCGCGCAGATGTCCTGCATTGTGTACGGGAGCCAAGTCGCAGAGGCTCTCGATACCGTCCTCCACCTCCTTGGTGACGATACAGCTCTTCTCGAAGAGGTCGCCACCCTGCACGATGCGGTGACCCACCGCGTCGATCTGGTCGAGGCTCTTCAGCGCACCATATTTGGGATCGAGCAAGAGTTGGAACACAAACTTCACGCCCTCTTTGTGGTCGGGCATATCATGCATCACCTTCTCCTTGGAGCCGTCTTTGAGCGTCACTTTGACGAAGGCATTGTCGAGACCGATACGTTCAGCACCACCCTGGGCCAGCACACTCTCGTCGCTCATGTCGTAGAGCTTGTATTTGATGGAGCTGCTGCCGCAATTCAATACTAATACTATCATGAATGTCAGTTTTTATAATAGGGATTTGACGTTATTACATTAGTCTTTCTTGGCATCCTGTGCCTGGCAGGCGGTGATGGCCACCATGTAGTAGATATCATCTACCGAGCAACCACGGCTCAGATCGTTTACCGGACGTGCGATACCCTGGAGGATGGGGCCGATGGCCACCGCACCGCCCAGACGCTGTACCAGTTTGTAACCGATATTACCCACTTCCAAATTGGGAGCTATCAGCACGTTGGCCTTGCCAGCAATCTCCGAACCCTTGGCTTTCTTCTCAGCCACCGAGGGCACAAGGGCTGCATCTGCCTGCATCTCGCCGTCCACCTTCAGTTCAGGATATTTCTCCTTAGCCAGTTGGGTAGCCTCAATCACCTTGTCGATGATATACACACTCTTGCCGGTAGCCTTGTCGATGGGATCCTTGGCGCTGCCCTTGGTCGAGAAGCTCAGCATGGCCACGCGCGGCTCCTCGATACCTGCCACGCTGTGGGCAGTCTGTGCCGTGGTATAGGCTATCTGTGCCAACTGGTCTGCCGTGGGGTTGGGAGTCACAGCCACGTCGCCCATGACGACCACGCCATCCTTGCCAAACTGTTTTTGCTCCGTGATGAGCAACATGGCACCACTCACGCAAGAGATGCCGGGAGCACACTTGATAATCTGCAGCGCAGGGCGCAGGGTGTCGCCGGTAGTGCTGAGAGCGCCAGAAATCTGACCGTCGGCACCCTCGGTCTTGATAATCATACAGCCCAAATAGAGATTGTTTTTCACCAGTTCGCGGGCCTGCTCGATGGTCATGCCCTTTTTCTTGCGGATTTCGGCCAGCAGGGCTGCATACTCCTCCGACTTGGGGTTGTCTAATGGATCCACGATCGTAGCCTTGTCGATGTGCGTCAAGCCCCAGCCTTCTGCCAGCGACTTGATATGGGCAGGGTTACCGATGAGGATAAGGTCTGCGATGTCGTCAGCCAGCACCTTGTCGGCTGCTTTTAGGGTGCGCTCCTCTTCTGCTTCGGGGAGCACGATGCGCTGCTTGTTTGCCTTAGCACGCGCTACAATTTGTTGCAATAAATCCATAGTTTTATTTATGATTAAAGTTCATTATCGTTTAGGGATGCCCTCACATTGCCATTTAGATATTGCAAAAGTAGCAATTTTTTATCATATCATGGCCATGACGGCACAAAAATCTCATAGCTTTTTCACTTACATTGCCATCAGCTTCGTCAGCAGGCTCTCCAGCTCCTCTGCCGAGAGGCGAAGACGGAAAGAACCGTTCACCGCCATACTGATACGGCCCGTCTCTTCAGACACCACCACGGCGATGGCATCGGAGCTCTGCGAGATACCCATCGCCGCGCGATGACGCAGACCCAATTCTTTGGGAATATCCATATCATGCGACACGGGGAGGATGCATCCGGCAGCCTTGATACGCTTCTTGGAGATGACCATGGCACCATCGTGCAACGGGGAGTTCTTGAAAAATATGTTCTCGATAAGCCGCTGGTTGATGTTGGCATCGATCGTGTCGCCCGTGTCCACAATATCGTCCAGGGGCGTGGCACGCTCTATGACAATCAGAGCTCCCACCTTACCCTTGGCCATGCTCATGCAGGCCATGACGATGGGCATGATGGTCTCCTTGTCCTCCTGCCCTTTTTTCTTGTCGGACGAGAAGAAGCGCAGCACATTCCGGAACCGCTGGTGGGCACCGAGCGTATAGAGAAACTTGCGTATATCCTCCTGAAAGAGGACGATGAGCGCCAACACACCCACACTCACCAACTTGTCCATGATGCTGCCAAGCAAGCGCATCTCCAGCACCTGACTCACAAAGAGCCACAGCACCACAAACACCATGATGCCGATAAACACATTGAGCGACCGGCTCTCCTTCATCAGCCGATAGATGTTGTAAAGCAGCACCGCGACGAGGAAAATATCAATAATATCCTTTATGCCAAAATCGAAAAACATACGCAAGGAATTTTAAAAGACTTCCTATCCATTATATATATTACCCAAGCAGAAATATTGTCCAATTCTCAATGATGAAGTCCCAATTATGAATTATGATTTCTAAATTATGAATTGTGAATTATAAATTATGAATTAAGAATTGTGAATTATGAATTGA
>JBJEAU010000150.1:17239-24987 GCA_051869355.1 Prevotella sp.
AATTATGAATTGTGAATTATAAATTATGAATTAAGAATTGTGAATTATGAATTGACAAGGGTTTTCCCCACCACAGCCACCGTGTCGACAGCCTCCTTGACATCGTGTACACGCAAGATGCTCGCCCCCTTAGTGAGCGCCAGTGCATGCAGCGCGGTGGTTCCCGCCAACGAGGTAGTAGGGTCACCTCCTACCAACTTGTATATCATCGACTTGCGCGAGACGCCCACCAAGAGCGGCAACTCGAGCACTTGCAGTTTTTCCAAGCCTGCCATCAACTGGTAATTCTGCTCCAAGGTCTTGCCGAAACCGAAACCGGGGTCCAGAATGATATCCTTGCAACCTCGGTCGCGCAGTTGCTGCACCTCATCGGCAAACGAGAGCAGCATATCCTTCAGCGTGGGTTTCACCGACATGAGGATGTACGGGCACTGCAGCATCCCCACTACATCAAACATGCGCTCCTCCTCGTGGATAGGCGTATTGACGATGCCTGTGATACCTCCCTCGCTCACATCGTTGATGATGTCGGCACCCCAGTCCTCGATACAGCGGCGGGCAACGGCAGGCCGATAGGTGTCGACCGATACCACGGCATCGGGCACCTCTCTCCGCACGATGCCCAATGCCCATTGCAGGCGGCGCGCCTCCTCGTGTGCGCTCACCTCCTGTGCTCCGGGACGGGTCGAGAAGGCACCCACGTCGATCATACTGCCTCCCTGCTCCACGATCTCCACCGCCCGCTCGGCTATCTCGTGCTCCGTCTGCTTGCGGCTACCCTCATAAAAACTGTCTGGCGTGACATTCAGGATACCCATCACCTGCGGTTGACTGAGGTCGATGAGTTTCCCCCTCACATTGATTGTATATTCCATTTGTCGTTAATCTCACATTAGGTTTTCATCATAGCGGCTCCGCACCCCTATGCAGCGACAAAGTTAGCATAAAAATCCGAGTATGCGAAGCCCATAGGCGATTATTTTTCATGCGACAGGCTGCAAATAGCAGCCGACGGCATGCCACTCCCAAAAACCGGCTGTGGCATATCTCCACCGTAAATGCCATGATTAGCGCGCTAAAGGTGGCATTTACGACTCGTAAACGCCACCTTTAGCCAACGGGTATGTCATGGGCGCTGCCGCATCTGTGGTGCGTGCGCCCTGCTCACGACCCTATTCCGCTACCTTAAACGAAGCCTTGAGGAGTAGGTTGTCGGCTGCCGTTCCCACAAGGGCCGTGAAGGTACCCGGCTCCAGCACCCATTCGTGCTGCGACTCGCCCCAGAAACTCAGGGCACGGCGGTCTATGGTCAGGGTGACATCGCGGTCCTCTCCCGGTTGCAGCCACACTTTGGCAAACCCCTTGAGTTCTTTGTACGGGCGGTCCACACTGGCCTCATCGTCGTGGATATAGAGCTGTACCACTTCAGCCCCGGCGCGCTGTCCCGTGTTCTTCACGTTCACGGTAAAGGTGAGTTGCCCACTGGCCGGCATCACCGGCTGCGACACACGCAGATCCGACAAACGGAAAGAGGTGTACGACAGACCGTGACCGAAAGCATATACCGGACGTATGCCGTGCTTGTCGGCCCAACGGTAGCCTACATAGATGCCCTCCTTGTAGTCCTCATGAATGAGTTTCTTATACCCGACGGTGACATTGCGGCCCAGCCTCTCGTCATAGAAAGGAGGGGTGTCGTACCAAGTGCCGGGATAGGTGCCGAGGGCATGCGAGCCATAATCGTCGAGCCGCTCCATCCACGTAAAGGGCAGTTTGCCCGACGGGTTGGCTTCGCCCGTCAGGATGCGGGCTATCACGGTGCCGGCCTCAGAACCCAAGTACCACGCCTGGACGACAGCCTTCACGCTGTTGCGCCACGGCATGGCCACAGCAGCACCCGACAGGTTGACAAACACCACATTGGGATTGGCCTTCACCAGCGCTTCCACCACGGCATCTTGGCCATAGGGCAGCGCCAACGACTTGCGGTCGTGCCCCTCGCTGTCTTGGTAGTCGCTCTTGTTCAGACCGCCCACAAAGACCACATAGTCTGCACCCTTGGCCTTGGCCACCGCATCGGCCATCAGTTGCTCTGCCGACCGGCTCTCCGCCAGATTGCCACCTGCCGCGAGACCATCCTGACTGCTGTCGGTCCCACTCACGTAGCCCCGCTCATAGTCTACCGTCACGTCGGGGCATGTCCGGGCCATGAGCTGGCGCAAGCCGTCGAGCGGAGAGACTTCGCGCTGCACCTTGAGCGAAGACGAGCCGCCGCCCACGGTCATCATCTTCACCGCATTCTCGCCCACGACCAGCACGCGGCGGTTCTTGTAGTTGCGCATGGGGAGCAGCGAGCCCTTGTTTTGCAGCAGCACCACGCCCTCTTCGCCGATGGTGCGCGCAGTCTCATAGTGGTCTTCCGAGCAGAGGTAGCCGTAGCCCCGGTGGGGATTCATGGTGGTGCGGAAATGGAGGCGAAGCACGCGGCGGACCTTATCATCCAGCTCCTTCATGTCCAGTTTGCCTTCGAGAAGGGCACGCTTGTAGGGCTGGGCAAGGTAATAAAAATCATAGGCGTTGGCCTTGCCCTTGGCCAGACCGTCTGTAAAAGAGCCAAACTCCATGTCGAGTCCGTTGCGGGCAGCCTGTGTGGTGTTGCGGCAGCCTCCCCAGTCGCTCACCACCACGCCGTCGAATCCCCATTCCTGCTTCAGGATGCGGTTGAGCAGCACCTCATTGTGGCAACAGTACTGTCCGTCGTACAGATTGTAGGCACCCATCACGCCCCACACACCGGCCTCTTTCACAGCCGCCTCAAAAGCGGGCAGATAGATTTCCCTCAGCGCGCGGTCCGACACGGTCACGTTCACCTTCATGCGATATTCCTCGTCATTGTTGAGCGCAAAGTGCTTCACACAGGCCGACACACCATTGGCCTGCACGCCCTGGATGTAGGGCACACACAGACGGGCGGCCAAGAAGGGGTCTTCGCCCATATACTCGAAGTTGCGCCCGTTGAGGGGAGTGCGGTTGATGTTCACACCCGGGGCCAGGATCATGTCCTTGGCACGGTAGAGCGCCTCCTCGCCAAGCGCGGTGCCGTAGCGCATGGCCATGTCGGTGGAGAACGTAGCCGCCAGACAGGTAAGTGCGGGGAATGCCACGCACGAGTCGTTGGTCTGGCCAGCCTGTCCCCACTTGTCCCATAGGGTATTGGCGCGTACGCCGTGCGGACCGTCGGCTGTCCAAAAATCGGGGATGCCGAGACGGGGCACGCCAGCAGCCGAGAACTTGCTCTGGGCGTGGACAATTCTGATTTTCTCGTCCAATGTCATCAGACTCAAGGCGCTTTCCACTCGTTTCTCGATAGGTTGGGATGTGTCAAGATAAGCAGGACGCTGCGCCTGCATACGTTGGGTTCCTCCCACGAGCACGAGCAACAAGACAAAGATAGTTTGCTTCATGATAGTCATTTTTCTGATATTCGTTATATACTAAGGATGGCAAGATACTATGTAGTTGCAAAAATACGATTTTTAGCCTTATGCGACACGTTTTTCCGCATTTAAATTATGTTAACACCAGCAAAAGGTTTCCAAGGTACCTCCGACAGCTTCATGGCACTAATTCTCAACATTTTCGGCGAATCATAAACAGGGGACGGATATTTTTTGTACTTTTGCGATGACAAAACTTACAAAGACAATGGAAACAAGTACCCTGTACCATCTATACCGGCAGCAGCAGGTGGTGACCACCGACAGCCGCCATTGCCCCGAAGGCAGTATCTTCATCGCCCTGAAAGGGGCCTCGTTTGACGGCAACCGCTTTGCCGAAGCCGCCCTCCAGCAGGGTTGTGCCTATGCCGTGGTGGACAATCCGGCCTATTGCCCGCAAGGTGACGCGCGCTATATCCTGGTGCCCGACTGCCTGACGGCGTACAAAGAACTGGCCCGCGAGCATCGTCGGCAATTCCAGATTCCGGTCATCGGCATCACGGGCACCAACGGCAAGACAACCACCAAGGAACTGGTATCGGCGGTGCTGGCCGAACGCTATCGCGTGATGTGTACCGAGGGCAACTACAACAATGATGTGGGCGTGCCCAAGACCCTGCTGCGCCTGACCGAAGAGGACGAGATAGCCGTGGTGGAAATGGGGGCATCGCATCCCGGCGACATCCGCCAGCTGGTGGAATATGTGGAGCCCACCTGCGGACTGATTACCAATGTGGGGCGTGCCCATCTGCAAGGATTCGGCTCGTTTGAGGGCGTGAAGCGCACCAAGGGCGAACTCTACGACTGGCTGAAGGCACACGATTGCCTCACCTTTATCGATGCCGACAACGAGCATCTGGTGGCTATGGCCGACGAAAGGGGACTGGGGCGCATGGTGAGCTATTCGGCCTCGGCCGACAGTGCCGCCACGGTAGAGGGAGAAGCCTTGAGCTGCGACCCGCTGCTGCGCTTTGCGTGGTGGGCAGAAGGCACGGGGCACCACGAGGTGCAGACCCGGCTCATCGGTGCCTACAATGTGACCAACCTGCTGGCTGCTGTGGCCATCGGACGCTACTTCGGCGTGAGCGATGCCTGCATAGACCATGCCCTCGCCCACTACGAGCCCACCAACAACCGCTCACAGCTCACCGTGACACCGCACAACAGTCTGATCGTGGATGCCTACAACGCCAATCCCACCAGCATGCGGGCGGCTATCGACAACTTCTGTTTCATGCAGGTGCCCAACAAGATGGCCATACTGGGCGACATGCGCGAACTGGGCGAGGCTTCGGCCGAGGAGCACCAGCGCATTGCCGACTATCTGCAAGCCCGAGGGCTGGACAACGTGTGGCTGGTAGGCAGCGAGTTTGCCCAGACGCAATGTCCCTACCGCAAGTTTGCCGATGTGGAGGAGGTGAAGCGCGCACTCGCCGAGGCTTTGCCCACCCAGCACTATATCCTGATCAAGGGCAGCAACGGTATCCACCTCTCGCAACTGGCCTCGATCCTGTAGCGACTGTCTCTTTCGGGAGAAGCGGATAGGACAGAAACCGTTTTTTCACAAATACCTACCAAGCAAAAGGGTGACAATGGCCGAAACCATTGTCACCCTTTTGCGTAGCATTCTTCCAAAACAACCCCACCTACTCTACCGTCACCTCGTCGATGAAGAACCAAGCGGGATAGCCTACGCCATAATGCCATGAGGGACAGAGTCCCAGACCATGCACCACCACGCGGACATAACGGGCCGTGACGGGCGCTGCCACACTGACGGTGGCCGGGACAAACTTGACGGAGACATCGCGGTCGTCGGCAAAGGTGTGTGTGCCGAAAGGATGATAGGTCTCGCCATCGGTGGAGTACGAATAGTCCACGCTACGCGGCTGGAGCACCCACGCTCCAAGCTGATGGAGGAAGTCGGTGGTTATGCGGCTGACCTGCTGGTCACTTCCCATATCGAGCACGAAGTCGGCATCGCAGCCTTCCCAACCTACCCAACTCTCAACAAACGTGGTACCGCCGTAGAGACCGTCGGTGAGCGCCTTGTCGGCGATAGACTGGTAGCGGGGAGCCGGTGCCTGATGCCAGATAACCTTGGCTCCGTCGGCCTTGTTGTTGTTGGGACGGGGCAGGAACCGACTACGATACAGGCGGCAATAGTCGGTAGCCCGGTTGTTGCGCTCGTTGAGACTGGTGATACCATAGCGGTTGCAATGGTCCTCAAAGATATCGAGCTGCTCACTGATGTGGCGGGCGTCGCCGCCCTGACGGGTGCGCGCAATCTCAAGCTGACTGTAACGCAGGGGAAGTCGAGCCGTCTGTACACGTCCCAGCAGCACCGGATCGGCCTGCACGGCAGCCTCGGCCTTGTCGAACAGTTCATCGTAGACCTTCATCAGGCGGTCGTTGAGCATACCGTCCTTGTGCGAGATGGGCGAATCGTAGATCCACAGCGGCACATCGGCCGAGAGCAGCGCCCCCTGCTGCAGTTGCAGGTAGCGATAGAGATGGGGAGCGGCCTCCCCATAGTAGCCCCGGAGGAAAGTCTGCATGAGCGAGTCGGCATCCTGATAGGGATTCCACATCAGTTTGGCATACATATACGCCCTCAGTTCGCCGAAATCGGTACCGCGCTGTCGCCCTCCGTTAGCTTGCTCAAACACCATCGTAGCATGGTGGCGGTGGAAGAGCTGGAGGTTGGGCTGAAGGATATGGAAGTTGGGGAAGGGAGCCACCATGTTGTCGAAATTGATGCCATAATCCCACACAAATATGTTGTTGGAGATACGCGACCAGCCCTCCAGTGCGCTCACAAAGTCTCTGCCCGACGCATTGTCGGTGAGCGGCACCTCGCGCTTGCAGTCTATGTCGCAGAGCATGATATTCACATTCGGCAGCGGCCGCACATGCTTCGGCGGATGCATGCTGAAGAGATAGGCAAGGGTGGAAAACTGCTTGTCGGGGAACCGTTCGGCCAAGCGGTTGACAAAACGGATGAGCGATCCGGCAGGAGAGCCCTCGTAGGCATCGACCTTGCTACACTCAGGACACTGGCAGTAGGTGTTGTTGCCGTCGTTCTGGCTCACGCTGATCATCTCCATGCCGGGATGGGCACGGAAGATGGAGTCTATCTTCTGCACGGCGAGGCGGAAGACATCGGGGTTGGACAGGCACCACTGGCTATGCTCGCCGGGGCGGCGCTGCCCATTGATGTAGGAATAATACTCGGGGTGCGACTTGCCATAGACCGCCGAGGGAAGGATGCGGTTGAAGGTGTGTACCCACAGGTTGCCGGCAAAGACTTCGTCGTGGCGGTTGAGCCGGAACCAGCGTACATAGCGCGGGTCCTCACAACCATAACTGAACGTCTGGCGGAAACGGAAGGCGGGGGTCTCCGCATGGCGGATGGCTGGCACCTGCAAGGTGGACGAAGGGGTCACGGTATAGGCCTCGTAGGCATAATAAGCCACGCCCAACCACTGCTCAAGCAGGGTGGCCACCCCATAGATGGCGCCCCTACCGCCTCCTGACTGGATGTGCAGGTTGCCGTCGTGGCAGTGGAGCATGAATCCCTCATAGCCGGCCTCGGTGGTGGGCTCGCCAATAACGACCGCGCCGCGTGCAGGCTTGCCCTGAACGATGGGCAGGGAAGCCCCGGAGGTTTTCTGGATGAAGAAATTGAGGAGCTCTGCAGCCTCTCGGTTGGTCGCATTGTCGTCGGCCAGCACAATAGCGGCCTTGGCCTTGCCGCCTTTCACCAGTGTGAGTTGCGCATGCGCCACGGCACACAGTCCAACGGCCACCGCCAAAGAAAGGATTCGAAATGTACGGATCATACGGAATAGGTTTTAGTTGTTAATAGCAATCACGATTAAAAAGCTGCCCGCAGGCAGATATTTTTGACAAAGTTAGCCTTTTTGCAGCACTCAGGCAATTTTTTTCAGGTAAAAATGCCGCTGTTTCATAAATTTGAAGTATCTTTGCAACCGCAATCGGGATGTAGCGCAGTTGGTAGCGCACTACGTTCGGGACGTAGGGGTCGGGCGTTCGAGTCGCCTCATCCCGACTGATAGACAAATAGGATGTGCCTCGGCGCATCCTATTTGTCGTATATAGCCATCCTAAAGGTGGCGTTTAGCTCACCTAAATGCCGCATTTAGGCCACCTAAACGCCACCTTTAGCTTTTCCATCAGAATGTCACATAGGGCCGGAGCCGTTCGATGGCTTCGGAAGGGAAGTCGCGA
>JBJEAU010000151.1:0-4594 GCA_051869355.1 Prevotella sp.
GTTAAAACCATTTCATTGTTGTCGCTCTTCGCACATTGTGATAAGCCATTTAAATATTTTCTGATGATTTGTGTAGCTTTTGGCAAAATATTCGTAACTTCGCACATGGAAAATGATTGACAATGGAAAAACTCTTAGCGCTCTATCAGTCTTGGCGAGGTGAGTCTCCGCTCAAGATAGATACGCTTCCGGGAGCAGGAAGCAATAGGTCCTATTATCGCATCACAGGGACAGATGGTTCTACCGTGATAGGTGTGGTGGGAACCAGCAGAGATGAGAACCATGCCTTTATCTATCTCACCCATCATTTCAACACCCGCATGCTGCCGGTGCCAGAGATTCTTGCCGTTAGCGATGATGAGGTACGCTATTTACAGACCGATTTGGGAGCTACCTCTCTCTTCGATGCCCTCAGAGGCGGACGCGAGGCCGGTGGGCGATACACCCAGAAAGAGCGTAAGCTGCTGGTGGAAACCATACGCGAACTGCCCAATGTGCAGATGCGAGGAGCACGTGGACTGGACTGGTCACAGTGCTATCCGCAGCCTGAGTTTAATGTCGAGAGTGTGCTCTTCGACCTCAATTATTTTAAGTATTGTTTTCTTAAAGCCACCGAGCTCGACTTCCATGAGTTGAAATTGGAAGCCAACTTCCGCATGTTTGCCAAGGACCTCACGGCCGAGCCCTCTGAGAGTTTCCTCTATCGCGACTTTCAGGCACGCAATGTGATGCTCGATGCCGACGGACACCCACACTTTATTGATTATCAGGGCGGGCGTAAAGGTCCCTATTATTACGATTTGGCATCATTCTTATGGCAGGCTTCCGCCAAATATCCCGCCAAATTGCGCCGTGAACTGATCTATGAGTATTACCAGTCGCTTAAAAATTATACCGAAGTACCCACAGTGCGCCATTTTGCCTATCGCTTAGGGCTTTTTGTCCTCTTCCGTACTTTACAGGTGCTGGGTGCTTATGGTTTCAGAGGTTATTTTGAGCGCAAGAAACATTTCTTAGACAGTATCCCAGCCGCGATGGACAATCTGCGCGAGCTGCTCAAACTGCGCCACATGTATCCCTATCCCTATCTTATGGACATGTTGCAGCGCCTCACCGAGCTGCCCCGTTTTACCCATATCGCCTCAGTGGCTACCACCCGATCAGATGGCTACAAGACCTCGCCTGTCAATGTCTATCCTGCCCATCCCCAAGATGGTCCGGCCACATTCTCCCGATACGATGGTCGTGGGCCGTTGGTGGTGCGTGTCTTCAGTTTTTCCTATCGAAAGGGAATCCCCGAAGATGAGTCGGGCAATGGTGGTGGTTATGTCTTCGATTGTCGAAGTACCCACAATCCAGGGCGCTATGAACCTTATAAGAAACTTACTGGTCTTGACGAGCCTGTCATCCGTTTCCTTGAAGACGATGGCGAGATCCTCACTTTCCTCGATAGTGTCTACAAGTTGGCCGATGCCCATGTGCATCGTTATATCCAGCGTGGTTTCACCTCACTCATGTTTTCTTTCGGATGCACCGGTGGCCAGCACCGCAGCGTGTACAGCGCGCAGCATTTGGCCGAGCATATACACGACAAGTTTGGCATCGAGGTCCATGTTTGCCATCGCGAACAAGGAATCAGCCAAATCTTTGCCGCAAGACCGCAAACCACAGAGGCAGCCGATTAAGATAGTTTTGGGCTGCCTGTCCCATATACCAGCCGTGCGCGCTTCCCTTGGTTGTAAAGGGCTGGCGCGCACGGCTGGTTTGTCGAATAGAGGTTGGTAAACCATACCAATCAACCTCTGTTCAACAGCATCTTCATGCTAAATGAAGAGTTTCATTCCCACAAAGTAGGTACGGGGCTGTGTAGGTCCGTAGAAGTAGCCCGAATCACGGTATGTGCCACGGTCCAAATCGCTCTGGAAGGCGTTGAACATATTCTGTACACCGCCGTTCACCTGCAGTTTCACATGATCGTTCAATACAAACGTGTAAGCCACCTTTGCTGTCAGCTCCATAAACTGCGGCGTGTGTACCATCTCGTCTTTGTCGATATACGTATAGGGGAAGTCTACCGGTATGTCATCGGTGGGGGCGAAATGGGGCACATGCATCCGGCCCGTGTAGATGCCCGACAGCGACAGGTCGAGTCTCCGCAGCGGTTGTGCCGTCAGCGTGAAGTAGCCATACACATTAGGTGTGCGGGGCATATCACGCACAGCCTCTACCTCTGCATTCTCGCTCCATGTCGTGGGCTGCTTGTAGCGGCTTCGTTGCAGTGTCAGACCCACCTGTGCGGAGAATGTGTTGCCGTGTGCGGCCTTGCCGTCAAAGTTTACGCCATATACCGTGGCCCCGCTTCCGTTGCGGCGTTCCTGTATGCTGTTTCCTTGTTCGTCGCTTCCCAGATTCTGTAGGTAAAACACGTCGTCCAAGGTGGTATAGAATGCCTCGGCCAACAGATTAAACTGGAAGTGACCCGCATGGAATGTCCAGTCTACCGACCCGCTGAAGCTGTTGGAACGCTCCGGACTCAGTCCCTCGGCCAGTTGGATGAGTACACCTTCGCCACCCACAGCCGTCACATGCAGGTCTTCGTCGTATGCCTGCGGTGCACGGAATCCGGTAGACCATGTCAGTCGGGTCTGTACTTGTTGCGAAGGCTTCCACATCAGGTTCACGCGCGGACTCAAGATCGGATTGTCTATCAGGTTGTGGTCGTCCAGTCGCAGGCCGGCGAGCAGTGTCAGCGTTCCCAGCTTCCACTCAGACTGTGCAAAGGCACTTGCTATCCTTACATCTTGTTTCAGGTCGCGCCCATATCCCACCATGATGTCGTGCAACGCATTGTATTGGTACTCCACGCCCGTGGTGAGCGTTGCAGGGGCAAAGACCAGCCTATCAAACTTGCCCGTATAGGTGGCACCGCCCACATAGGTCAGGTCCTTGGTCTTGCCGTATGCGTCCGGGTTCTGTTGCGCACCATAGTAGCTGTTGCGGTCTACATGCTGTACAGACGAGTACACCGTCAGCTTGTGCGCATACTCGCGCCAGTACAGGTCGTAGTTCACGCCGCCACTGTTGATGATGTGCCGCGTCTGCTCGGTGATGTCGGTCAGGAAAGGTTCTTGGTCAAACTTGTTTCCACCTCTTCTAAACTCGTTGGTGGTATGATACTCTATGCCGAGGCGGCTGAGCGCGGTGGGGCGGTAGTAGGCGCGCAGGCCGAAGGTGTGAGCGTTGAGCTTGCCGAGCTCTGAGAACCCGTCATCGTCCGCATCGTAGGGCATACGGTTACGGTAACTCTCATAGAGCGCCAGCCCATACACATTGTCTTTGGACACGATAGAGGCATTCGCTCCCACGTACTCCTCCCAGGCATCGTTGCCGATACAGGAGAGGGTGGATGAGAGCTGGAATGAGTTGTTGACAGGGTCCTTCGTGATGATGTTGATGGTGCCGCCTACGGCATTGGCACCGAAGAGGGCCGAGCCTCCGCCACGTACCACCTCTACGCGGTCAATCATGCTTACCGGAATCTGCTCCAGTCCATACACGCCCGACAGGGCACTCACCACCGGTCGGCTGTTGATAAGTATCTGTGAGTAGGGGCCTTCCAGACCGTTGATGCGGACCTGTGGGAATCCACAGTTCTGGCAGTTGTTCTCCACGCGCAATCCCGACTGGTAGCTGAGCGATTTGGCCAGATCGGTAGAGTTGACCGTCTCAAAGAGTTTGCCACCCAACACGTTGACCATCACCGGCGCATCGCGTCGGCTTACCTCGTTGCGGTTGGCCGAAACCACCACCTCTCCCGTCTTGAATGATGCGTCTTCCATGACAAAATGCAAGTCTGTCGTGTAGTCCCGGCTTACAGTCACCCGCTTCTCTTGGGTCTCGTAGCCCAGCAGCTGCACCCGCAGCGTGTAGCTGCCCTCTTTCAGCCGGTCGAAAACAAATTTACCCTCCGCATCTGATACTGTACCTTGTTTCGTTTCCACGATAAAGATAGTGGCGTAAGGCAGGTTTTCTTCCGTAATCTTGTCTACCACGTGTCCCGTTACCCTGTTTCCATGCTTTACGGGTTCGGTCGATTCGGCAATCACTGTCGCATTGGCACTCACGAGCATGGCCATGAGATAAGTCATCAGTCTTTTCATCTTTTGTCTGTAGCTGTCTGTTTCGGGGGAAACCATGGTCTCCCGGAAAATGTGATGCAAAGTTACTGAAAAAACAGGACTCTATCTTTTCTCATAGCCTACCCAAAAATAGGTATTTTTCCTACGTCCATCCCCGGATGCTTCATGCTTTTGGGTGAGTGTCAGCCTTTTTCCATATCATACGATAATGAATCGACAAGCCTAAATCAGTATTGAAGAAACAGGGTCTGTGAAAAACGATCTCTTGCCTCTCCTTGAGAAGACGCAAGGCCGGCGACTGCCTATTTTTAGATTTTTTTTCTGTAAAAGTTGCCTATGTTTTAGAAGACAGTGATGGCAGTTGCGAAACCTAAAGGTGGCATTTAGGTGGGCTAAATGCCATGATTAGCGTCGTAAAGGTGGCGTTTAGCTTTCGTGTGTGTCTGACTCAGCCA
>JBJEAU010000152.1:0-59736 GCA_051869355.1 Prevotella sp.
TTTGGTTCTTGGTCAGGTGTATGGGTGCTCTTGATTCTCCACTCTGCCGGATAGAGGTTGTTGGCGCGGTTTCCCAAGTTCTTGGCGAAGCCCAGAGGGATGTCCCTATAGGTGACGAGCACGATGCCGCGCGGCGTGTCGGCCGGCAACACGATAGCCTCCTTGCGCAGATAGGCCATCGCCTGCAGATAGTCTACCGGTGCCTGTGGGAAAGCCTCGCGAGAGAGCACAGTAGAGAGCGCCAGCGCCTGGGTGGGCAGATAGTCCTTGCCCTTGACCGTGGCCAAGGGGATGCCCGCATGCACGATGCGCAGCGATTTGGCAGCCTGTTGGTAAATGGCAGCCCACCGCTGGGGTATGGCCGTGAGCAGGTCTTTGTCGGACACGAGGGTGTAGGCCTGCGCATCGGTGAGCCAACTGCCTATCCGGGCGGGTAGGACGACAGGTTTAGCTGCTTTCGGAGCCTTGGCTCTCGCTCCCCCATCGTCCTCGGGCTTACGCAAGACAGCCATATACAGTCCCTCTCCCCTGCTCTTGCCGGGGATAAAACGATATACGGGCTGGTGGTCGACGAGCGACCCCGTGATATTCCATGCCGTAGGTACCTCCACGGCAACGTGCTCGGCACCCAGTTCATGGGCTATCCAACGGGTATTCTCCTCATCCTCATGGGCATTGAATGTGCAGGTAGAATAAATCAACCATCCACCGGGCTTGAGACAGGGCCATACATCGGCGATGATTTCCCTTTGCAGCCGCCAGCAGTTGTCCACATTCTGCGGACTCCACTCGCCCAGCGCACCTTCGTCCTTTCGGAACATTCCCTCGCCACTGCATGGCACGTCGGCAGCAATGACATCAAACTGCAAAGCCGATTTGCGATAGTCGCGGGGATAGTTGTTGGTGACCACCACGTCAGGATGGCCAAACTTCTGGACATTCTCGCCCAAGATCTGGACCCGCTTGCGGTCGGGCTCGTTGGCAAACAGCAGACTGCCGGCGGGCAACACGGTGCGTGCCACGGTGGTCTTGCCGCCGGGAGCCGCACAGAGGTCGAGCATGGTGACAGGCTCGTGCACCAGAGAGCGCAACACGTGGGACAAAAACATGGACGAGGCTTCCTGGACGTAGTAGAGGCCTGCATGTAGCAGCGGATCAAAAGTGAAGTTGGGACGTTCCTTCAGATAGATACCCTCATCACACCAGTCGACAGGTGCTTCAAACAATCGTGAAGCCGTGACATCGCCCTTATATTTAAAGGTGTTGAGGCGGATGCTTGTCGGTGGGACCTCATTCAGCCCCTTCTCCAAGGTCCGATACAATGCTTCGCCCATGAGTCGTCTCGAATAATCGGCAAAATCGATAGGGAAATCCATCCGTAAAATGTTGGTTGTGCTTGCAAAAGTATAATTTTTTTCGTTATTTTGCAACTAATTCGCCGACAGATATGTCCAATAGACAGAAAAAATCAAATCGACAAAGATATGAAACGCTATTTATCAGCACTCGCACTGGTGCTTACCCTCAGTGCCACACAACTTGCAGCGGCGCCTAAGCACCGCAACCACCAGCCCACCACTGCAGTGGCTAAGCCCGACTCGGCCTCTGCTGCGACATTGGGCATAGAGGCCTACTCGGACACGACAATGGCGGCCGAATCTGCCGATACCATCATCGAGGAAGGAACCTCGCACACCGTGGTCGTCGATTCCGACTCGGTAGACGAGGCCATCGAACACGTATGGAAGTCCATCGGATGGGGGGCAGGCGGTGTCGCCATCGGCATCTTCGCCGTTCTCATGCTCTGCTTGCTGGCCTTGCTTCCGCTCATCATCGCCATCATCCTGCTACGCTTCCTCATCAAGCGCCACAACGACAAAGTGGAGCTGGCAGAGAAGGCAATGGCGGCCGGACAACCGATCCCCGAGTCGATGAAACCGGTCGACAAACAGACCGAGCGATACCTCTGGCAACGCGGCGTACGCAATGTGGCCCTGGGCTGCGGCCTTGCCTTGATGTTTACGATATGGAGCTCATCGTTCTTGGCCGGCATCGGTGCGCTGGTAGCCTGCTACGGCGTGGGGCAGATGGTGATAGCCCGCACCTCTCCTAAGAATCATGAGGATCATAACGAATAATACAACTTCCGGTGAAAGACCTTGAAGACATATCTCTGGTAACCCAAGCGGCGGTATTTCACAGCGAGCGCGCTTTCAACAAGCTCGTGGTGAAATATCAGTCGCAGATTCGGCGCTTCTTCCTCAGCCAGACGCTGGGGGATGCGCCCTTGAGCGATGACTTGGCCCAAGATACGTTCGTCAAGGTCTATCTGAATATCGGCAAGTTTCGTGGCGAGTCGAGTTTTTCCACTTGGCTCTATCGTATTGCTTACAATGTGCTGTACGATTACCTAAAGGCACACAAGCTGACCGAGTCGCTCGACACGCCGGCTGTGGTACGCAAGCAAGCCGAGCATACCGACAGCCAACTGAAGATGGACCTGCAGGATGCACTGGCTGTCCTTACCGGCAATGAGCGTACCTGCATCGTGCTGCAGTTGATGGAAGGACAACAGATAGACCGCATCGCAGCCATCACAGGTATGGCAGAGGGCACGATAAAGTCGCATCTGTCGCGTGGAAAAAAGAAATTAGCAATCTATTTAAGAAACAATGGATATGACGGAAATGGATGATGAATTGTTGGTGAGCCAGTTTTTCGCTGCCAATCCTATCGAGATAGAGGACAAGGGATTTTCCCGCAAGGTGGCCCGACGGCTTCCGAAACGCACGCAGCGTATTCGGCGGGTATGGACTGCCGTCTGCTCGATACTGGGACTGGTATTCTTCCTGCTGGTCGACGGAGTTGACAGCCTGCGCAATACATTGGTGGGCATGGCTGGCGACATGGTGGGCATGTTTGCCTCGATCCACGCGCCGTCCGTATCGCCGCTGGTGCTGGTTTTGGCCGCGCTCACGCTGGTTTCGGTTTGGGGCTACAACGCGGTGACGGCCGAGTAGCACACCAGCCATCGGTATCAGTCGAAGATAATGCTGATACCCTCTTCTTCACGTTTCTCAGCCTCAGGCTTCCTGACCTTGGGCTGGTTTTTCAGCTGTCCATTTTCGTCGAACATGCCGTAGGTGGTTCGCAATACGATAAACTCCGTACGGCGGTTGAGTTGGTTGCAAATTTCTTGCTTGTCGGCATCCAACTGCTGGATATACTCCACCGTGAGCGTGTCCCCTTCTTTCAGCCAGTCATAACGCTCCGTCATTTTTTTACGCACCACCTTGGGCCGCTCCTTGCCATAGCCCACAGGGGTGAGGCGGTCAGGGGCGATGCCCTTGGCCACCAGATAGTTGACCACCGCCTCAGCACGGCGTTGGGACAATCCCTTGTTATATTCAGCAGAACCTTTATAATCGCAATGGGCACTCAGTTCGATGGTGACATTACCATTCTCGTTGAGCAATGTCACCAACTCATCCAACGCAGCCTCCGATTCGGGGCGCAACGTGGCCTTGTCAAAATCATAGAATATGTTGTCTATCAGCACGGGCGCTGTGATAGATGCCAAGGGGAACTGCAGTACCGTTTCGGCCGACTCTGGTGTTGCCAACACGGTCAACTCCTCTTTGTGGTTTAGGAATCCCTTGCACGTAGCCAAGAACACGTAACTGGTGCCCGGCTTTACCACCTGTGTAAACGACCCATCTCCCTTGACACCGAGCTTCAGGTTGGTGCCATCGTTACCCACCATGTAGACTTGGGCAGCGGGAAGCTCGTATCCGTCTCTTTCGTACACCCAGCCCTTCACCGTATTGACGATTTCGGGGCATTCAAAGGCGTAAATATTATCCCATCCTCGGCCATCGCCCCGATTGGAGGCAAAAAATCCACGATTGTGCGGCCCTTCGAAAGTCATACCGAAGTCATCGCCGCTGGAATTGAGCGGATAGCCGAGATGCTCCAGCTCATACTGCCCCTTGGCATTGACCTTGGCTATGAAGATGTCGAGGCCGCCCATGCCGGGATGGCCATTGGAGGCAAAGTAGAGGTCACCGTTGGCCCTGAACGACGGGAACATCTCGTCACCGGCCGTATTGATGGGCTCGCCGAGATTCTCCACACCTCCCAAACCAGCCGAGGTGATGCGTACGCGCCACAGGTCAAGCCCTCCCTTGCCGCCGGGCATATCTGAAACGAAGTAGAGCCATGTGCCGTCGGGCGAAACAGCCGGGTGGGCATAGCTCGACAGCGTGTCGCGCGTAATCTCAAGTTTGTTGGCCTTGCCCCAAGCGGCATCACTGCGCGAAGATGTCACAATCTGCGCATAGCGGGGAGCCGACGGATCCGTGGCACATTGCGTCAGGTACATCTCCCTACCATCAGGCGACAGGCACGAAGCACCCTCATCGTAAGCCGTGTTCACACCTCCCTCCACAGGTTGGGGTTTGGACCACTTGCCTTTGTCATCTTTCACTGAGACGAAGATATCTCCGTTTTTGGCTCCGGTAATCCCACTCAGTTCATCGCCCTCGGCCTCGTTTCGGGTGGAGGTGAAATAGAGCCGGTCGAAGCCATCCCCTCCCAGCATCGGCGAATAATCGTCGCGTCGGGAGTTGAAGACATCCATCCTCTTGACTTTGTAGCGCGAACCCTGTTCCTTGATACGAGGAGCCGACAGGGCCGACGCCAACCCATTCTTGGCCAACTCGTGGTCTGGCACCGAATCGAGCACTGTCTGAAACTCGATGGCCGCCTCTTTGTATGCCCCTGCCTTGAGCAGTTGCCGTCCCAAGTCCACCCTATCTTCCATCCCTGCCTGCCCGTAGCGCAAAGCATTGCGATACGCGCCTATGGCACGCTGATGCTGGTTAATCCGGGCATAACACTGCGCCATCTTCAGCGCCACCTTACCTCGCTGCTGCTTATCCTTGGGCGATGTTTTCTGGTAGGCTTGCCTGAATTGCTCGGCCGCATCATAATACTCACCGATGGCAAGATACTTCTCACCATTCTTGAGGTTTCTTTCCACACCACATCCCATATATAATAAGGTGGAAAAAAGGGCTATTGTGATATACAAACGGCTTTTCATCCTTGTAGGTCGATTTAGTTGTCTTTATCAGAATGTCTTTCTCCATCCACAACCCTCTTTCCAGCGGCTGCATCCGTAGGCTGTCTTGCCTTTTACCACCACGCCCTTGCCGCAGAGCGGGCACGGCTGTCCCACCAGCGTATTGGTAGGCGGTTCCTTTGGCTGCACATCGACAGGCGAATCAGCCTTAGGCTTGCGGGCTGCAGGCTTTTTAGCCGCCTTGCGGGTAGTCTTCTCCTTGGGTTCTTCGAGCGTTACGGCCACGCGACGGTTCGAATTGTCACGCAGCACATCGTTGACAATCTCGGCTATCTGCCCTTTCAGTTCTTCGACAAACTGGGCCGCATCGTACTTGTGGTGCTCGATATCCCTCAACTTCTTCTCCCAGATGCCCGTGAGCTCACAACTGGTGAGCAAACGCTCATGGATGGTGTCTATCAGTTGGATGCCCGTCGGGGTGGCTACCAGATTCTTGCGCTCCCGCCGTATATAGTGGCGTTTGAAGAGTGTCTCGATGATGCCCGCACGCGATGAGGGCCGCCCGATGCCGTTTTCCTTGAGTGCGGCACGCAGTTCCTCATCCTCCACAAACTTGCCTGCCGTCTCCATCGCTCTCAGCAAAGTAGCCTCGGTATAGTATTTGGGCGGTGTAGTCCATTTCTCCGTAAGTGTAGGCGTATGCGGTCCCTGCTCTCCTTTCACAAAGGCTTGCAAGGTACGCTCTTCATCGGCCTTGGCACCGTCTTCCTCTTCGCGCGCAGTGTCTTTGGCATACACGGCGCGCCATCCAGGATCGAGTATTTCCTTACCCGTGGCCTTGAAGTCCACCTTGTCCACCTTGCCGGTAACAGTGGTGGTGGCAAACTTGCAGTCGGGGTAAAAGGCGGCGATAAACCGGCGCGTCACCAGGTCGTACACCTCGTTTTCCATATCGCTCAGCCCCTTGGCTGGCACTCCCGTAGGGATGATGGCATGGTGATCGGTCACCTTGGACGAGTCGAAGATGCGCGACGGTTTGGGCAGCGCCTTCCCTCCAATAGGCCGGATGATGGGGTGATAGTCGCGCAGCCCGTTCATGATGGCCGGACACTTGGCGTAAATATCGTCAGACAGATACTGGGTATCTACACGTGGATAGGTGGTGAGTTTCTTCTCGTAGAGACTCTGTATCAGATTGAGCGTCATCTCAGCCGAGAAACCGAACTTCTTGTTGCAATCCACCTGCAGGGAGGTCAAATCATAGAGATGGGGCGGTGCCTCGGTGCCTTTCTTTTTTTGCACGCCGGTCACCTCAAAAGGTTTTCCGGCGATGGTAGAGAACGCCTGTTCGCCCTCTTCCTTGCTCATAAACTTGCCTTGGGTGGCCGTAAACTGGGTATCACGGTAGATGGTGGCCAAAACCCAGTAGGGTTCGGGCACAAAACCGTCTATCTCCTTCTGCCGGGCTACGATGAGGGCCAGCGTGGGGGTCTGCACACGACCGATACTGAGCACCTGCCGGTTTTGCCCGTACTTGAGGGTGTAGAGGCGGGTGGCGTTCATACCCAACAGCCAATCGCCAATGGCGCGCGAGAGACCCGCCAGATAGAGCGAATCGTACTGCTGCTGGTCGCGGAGCGTGGCAAAGCCCTCGCGGATGGCCTCGTCGGTCATCGAAGAGATCCACAGCCGCTGCACAGGACAGCGGGCACCGGCCTTCTGCATCACCCAGCGCTGAATCAACTCACCCTCCTGCCCGGCATCTCCACAGTTGACGATGCCGTCGGCAGCCGCCATGAGCTGCTGGATAATCCCAAACTGCTTCTTGATACCGCCATCGTCGATGAGCTTGATGCCGAAACGCGGCGGAATCATCGGCAGTGCGGCCAAGCTCCAGTGCTTCCAGTTCTCGGTATAATCGTCGGGCTCTTTCAGGCAGCACAGGTGGCCAAACGTCCAAGTCACTTGGTAGCCGTTGCCCTCCATATAACCGTCGCGGGACGATGTCGCCCCGATGATTCTGGCGATATCCTTCGCCACACTTGGTTTCTCCGCTATACAGACTATCATTCCTACGATTCGTATCTTTTGTGCGGACAAAGTTACGAAGAATAATTCAGAATCCGTTATCGGCTTTGCTTAACTTTTGTTGCATCCGCCACTATTCGTACCGGCGGCACCAGGCAGAACCATGCTCCTCACTGGAAAGGCCAGCCATGTCATATCCCAAACCTAAATGCCATGATTAGCCGGCTAAAGGTGGCGTTTACGAGGTCTAAACGCCACCTTTACGACCAGACAATGGGTTGTCTGCAAAAATATCGGGAAAGCATTTCCGTCTGACAAGATTATTTTGTAAATTTGCAAAAGGTCGAGAAAAGGCTTGGGAAAAACTCACAGGGAGGACCTTGAGCATCATCAAACACAATCAGAGAAAAGTATGGATACGCATCAACCAATCGATGAACTCAGTCTGCAAAAAGCATACACGCTTTTTGATAGCGGTGCCATCAACCAGATAGAGATTGGCACGGCCAAAGGCTTATGCCAGATTCACCATTATCTTTTTGAAGTACTGTATGAGTTTGCTGGAAAAATACGCACACTCAATATCTCCAAGGGAGGATTCCGTTTTGCCAATTGCATGTACTTGGATGCCATTCTCCCTGTCATAGAGCGGATGCCAGAGTCCTCATTTGAGGAAATTATTGCCAAATATGTCGAGATGAACATAGCCCACCCTTTTATGGAGGGCAACGGTCGCGCCACCCGGATATGGCTCGACCTGATGCTCAAGAAAAACCTTGGTAAGGTGATAGACTGGCAACAGGTGGATAAGGACCTGTATCTGCAAGCGATGGAGCGTAGCCCTATCAACGATTTGGAACTCCGTTTCCTGTTGCAACCGGCACTGACAGACCGGACAGACGACCGCGAAATTATCTTTAAGGCTATTGAGCAGTCGTATTACTACGAGGGGTACAAAAAGGAATAGCCCCTTGTGATTCCCCTTTCGCCCTACCTATATTTATACTATGCACAATTCATAATTCACAATTCATAATTCATAATTCATAATTCATAATTCATAATTGGCTTTGCCGAACTTCTTCTCATAGTTGTCGGGGAACGGTGGAACGACAACAGGGACAACACTAACAACTTTTACCATTGTTTGAACAGACTTGGTTGTCATTGTTGTCTTGGTTATCGTCAAGATTAGGCAGCTGTGATAAGACTGTATGCGCACAATATCATTCGCAGAACTGTTACTTTTGCGCCTTTTATCCTTAACAAATGCTAAATTAAGCTCTATCCACTACCCCAAAAGCGGGGGCTCGTTGTCATATAGATGTAACGACGAAGAACAAGAAAGGTTTCAACACCCTTTCCCGCCCTTTACAATTAAAACCTAAAGCAAAAGCATAAACCAGAAAGAATGACTATGATGACATCATCAGCATTGTTCGCGCGCAGTCTGCGCCGCACATGTTTGGCCATAGCCTGCGCTGCCAGCACCTCGCTGGTGGCACAGACTGTGCTGCCGGCATACCCGACCAACCAAGTGGAGCGAAAAGACTGGTTAGTAGACAAAATCGAGACCAAGGCAGGGGTGTACCAGACTGCCGAGGGGCACATCGTGCTGAGCAACGGACTCACCCGACGGGTGTTTACCCTGTCTCCCAATGTGGCCACCATATCGTTAGACGAACTGACCACCAACGCCTCGCTGCTCCGATCGATACGTCCGGAGGCCACCATCGACATAGACGGACACCACATAGAGGTGGGCGGTCTCACCGGACAGCCCGTACACAACTACCTGCTGAAGCAATGGCTGCCCACCCTCAAGGCCGACCCCAAGGCCATGAAGATGAAACGATTCCGTGTGGAGAACACCAAGGAGCGTTTCGGATGGATGAAGCGCCGCCAGTGGATGCCTAAGGACATGCCGTGGCCAGCACCGGGCAAGGAACTGATATTCAGCTACGCATTGGACGACGAGGCCATCACCGCACTCACCAGCAAGGGTGGTGTGCGCCCCGACTATCTGAAGGATATCGAGGTGGAAGTGCACTACGAACTGTACGATGGCATGCCTGTGTACTGCAAATGGATCACGATGACCAACCACTCGCAGCGTACCGTAACCGTGAACCGTTTTGTCAGCGAGATCATCGCTGCCGTAGAACCGGAGAGCTCGGTTGACGAACGCCACCGCTGGATGTATCCCAATATCACCGTAGACACCGACTACAACTTCGGCGGCATGAGCGAGGAGTACATCTACTCGTCGAGCGTGGCCTGGAAACAGGATCCGCTGTATAAGACACAGACCAATGTGGAGCGCACCACCCCCTGTCTGCTCGAGGTGGCACCCAAGCTGGGTCCTGAGCAGCAGATTGAACCGGGCAAGACGTTCAGCAGTTTCCGCGCATGGGAGCTGATCAACGACAGCGAGGAGCGCGAGCGCAAATCGCTGGGTTACCGCCGCATGATGCGCGCGATGGCACCGTGGGTGACGGAGAACCCGATCCTGATGCACGTGCGCACAGCCGACAGTACCGCCGTGAAGCATGCCATCGACCAGTGTGCAGAGGTGGGTTTCGAGATGGTCATCATGACCTTCTGGAGCGGATTTGATGCCGAAGACGAATCGGCCAAGAACCTCGGCTACCTGAAACGCCTTGCCGACTATGCCCACGAGCGCAACATCGCACTGGGTGGCTACTCGCTGCTGGCCAGCCGCAGCATAGACCGCGAAAACGATGTGCTCCTGCCCGAGGGCCAGCAAGCCCGCTTCCTCAACTCGCCCTGTATCGAGAGCCGATGGGGACAAGACTACATGCGCAAGCTGTACCAACTCTACACAGTGACAGGTCTTGACGTGCTCGAGCACGACGGTTCTTATCCCGGCGATGTCTGCCACGCCACCTATCATCCCGGCCACCGTGGCATCGGCGACTCGCAGTGGAACCAGATGCGCACCATCACCGACTATTACAAGTGGTGCCGCAGCAAGGGCATCTATCTCAATATTCCCGACCTCTACTTCCTCAACGGAGGCAACAAGACGGGAATGGGCTACCGCGAGGCCAACTGGTCTCTGCCGCGTGCGCAACAGGAGATCGTGGAGCGTCAGAACATCTTTGACGGCACTTGGCTCAAGGCTCCATCGATGGGATGGATGTTTGTACCGCTGGTAGAATACCATGGCGGCGGTGAGGCAGCCACCATCGAACCGCTCAAGGACCACCTGCCCCACTACGGGCAGCGTCTGGCCAACCTTTTCGGTGCCGGTGTACAGGCATGCTACCGCGGACCGCAATTGTACGATGCACCAGAGACCAAGCAACTGGTAAAAACTTGGGTGGACTTCTATAAGAAACACCGCGAAGTGCTCGATGGCGACATCATCCATGTACGCCGTCCCGACGGACGCGACTACGATGCCATCCTGCACGTGAATCCGCATGGCAAGGAGCGCGGTCTGCTGATGGTGTACAATCCATTGGAGGAACCTATCCGCAAGCAGATCAGCGTAGACCTCTACTATACCGGCCTCTCCAAGACCGCCACGCTCTGCGAACAAGACGGCAAGACCCGCAAGGTACGCATCGACGACCGCCACAAGGCACTGATAGACATCGAAGTGCCGGCCAAGAGCCAGACTTGGTTTGTCATCCAATAATCATCAGACATCGTTTAACCCTATTTATAAAAATGTATATGAAATCTATTGTGGCAAATGCCCATCACCCCTTGTACCAGCGTGCGCTGCTGTTGGCAGTGGCTATGCTCCTGCTGTGCAGCACCACTCTCTCGGCTGCCAATGAGCAGGTATCTCGTGTGTATGTAGTGTTCAAGACCCATCTCGACGTGGGTTTCACCGACCTGAGTTCGGTGGTGACACGCCGATACATGGAAGAGTTTATCCCCAAGGCGGTCAAGGTGTCAGAGGAACTGGCTGCCGACGGCTCTGGCGACCGCTATGTGTGGACCACAGGCTCGTGGCTGATATGGAAATACCTACAGACCGAGAGCCCGGAGAATGTGGCCAAGCTGGAGAAAGTGCTCCGCCGGGGCGACATTGTATGGAACGGCGTACCCTATACGGTAGAGTCGGAATCGATGAACAAGCCGCTTTTCGAGACCATGTTGCAGGTTTCGCACCGTCTGGACCAGCGATTCGGCCGCAAGACCATCGCCGCCAAGATGACCGATGTGCCGGGACATACGCGCAGCATCATCACCCCCATGTACGATGCCGGCATCCGCATGCTGCACATAGGTGTCAATCCGGCATCGCCTATCCCCAATGTTCCTGAGTTCTGCCGCTGGCGCGATACCAATGGCAAGGAACTGATCTTAGTGTACCAGCAAGACTACGGCACAGAGAGCATTCTGCCCGACGGCAAGACGGCCATCTCCATCAATTTCACCGGAGACAACCACGGCCCGCACTCGTACAAACAAGTAAAAGAGATTTACGCCAATCTGCACAAGCGTTATCCCAACGCCAAGATAGAGGGTGTCTCATTCAACGAGGTGGCACAGGCACTGCTCACCATGCGCGACCAGTTGCCCGTCGTGACCTCCGAGATAGGCGACACGTGGATTTACGGTTACGGCAGTGCACCTATCCGCATGGCCAAGTTCCGCAAACTCACTGCACTCTATGCCGAATGGGTGAAAGAAGGGAAAATCAATCCGCAGAGCGACGAGGCCATCAACTTCGCCATCGAGCTCGGCCTCATCGCAGAACATACCCAGGGCATGGATATCAAGACCCACTTGCAGAACTGGGACAAGTACGATATGACCGATTTTATCGCCGCCCGCTCCTCGGCGCCGTTCCGCAAAGTGGAACAGTCGTGGAAGGAGATTGATGATTACCTCTATACCGCCATGGCCTGTCTGCCCCCATCACTCAAACAGCAGGCTGAGAAGACACTGGCCGCCGTAGACACACCCGACCTGCAGCCCACTGGCAAGAAGAAGGCCACACAGGCTACCATGCAGATAGGCGGCCTGCAGGTCAGCGGCCTCGTCTATCAGCAGTTCGACGGCAAAGACTTTGCCGATTATCTCGACCGCTACCTTCGGGCACGCTATGGCTGGGCGCTCGACGACATCGGCAAGACCGGTCTGGACAAATCGCACGCCGTGAGCGTGTCGCTGCACGCACAACCCACGACACAGACCGCCAAGCGGAGTGGCAAGGGCGTACGTACCATCACCGACTGGACGCTTCCCGAGCAGGGCGGCGTGGACAACCGCACCTTCCCCGGGCAGATACAGACAGACTGGTGGGTGGCCAAAGACGGCAAAAGCGCCACACTGGCCCTCACCCTCATCAACAAGCCGGCTGTGAGACTGCCCGAAGCCTACTGGGTTTCCTTCACCGCCGACCACATCTTGTCAGCAGTGGCAGAGAAAGTGGGTGAGCGCGTCGACCTGATGGATGTCGTGGAACGTGGCAACCGCCAGATGCACGGCATAGACCGCTACGTTGACCTCAAGACCACCGCAGGCACCTACCGCATCTGGAGCGACGAGGCACTGCTCATCAATGTAGGCGAAGCACGCGGACTGGCTTATAGCACCCAGTATCCCAACCTGCAGGGCGGCATCCACTTCTGCCTCAGCAATAATCTATGGGGTACCAACTTCACCATGTGGAACGAGGGGTCGCTCACCTATCACTTCCGTATAGAGAAACTCAACGAATAAGCCTCTCACTGGACAAGGCTATAAGATTGCCGACAGGCAACAGTAAGAAACAACAAAGGATTGGAAACATGGAAAGAAACACTCTTGACACTATGACCGCCCCGTTTTCCAACAAACGCGGATGGAGCCTCAAGCCGGCAGGCATCCTCTTGGGGGTGCTGGCATGTGTGCTGATGGCATCGTGTAACCGGCAACGCACTTTCACACATGTGTACACCACACCTGAAGAGAGCTGGGTACAAGCCAAAAACGAGTCGGGCGACGGTGAGCCTATCACCCTTTCGCTGCACACGACACCCGCCTATCGCGCCCAAGAGATAGAAGGCTTCGGTGCCTGTTTCAACGAATTGGGGTGGACATCGTTGAGCCTGCTTTCGGAGGCAGACAAGGACGCGGTGCTCCGCGAGCTTTTCCATCCTACGGACGGTGCCCGACTGTCGGTATGCCGCATGCCCGTAGGTGCCAACGACTTCTCCCGCGACTGGTATTCGTATAACGAGACACCGGGCGACTTCGCCATGCGCCACTTCTCCATCGACAACGACCGCGAGACGCTCATCCCCTTTATCAAGGCCGCACGCCATTATTGTCCCGACCTCAAACTGTGGGCCTCGCCGTGGAGCCCGCCATCGTGGATGAAGACCAACGGACACTATGCCGCTGCATCGGCCGGCGAAGGCCATGACGAAAAATACCGCAACGGCCTGCCTAAGGGAAAGGAAGGCCACGAGGGTACCGACATGATGATACAGGAGCCACGCTACCTGAAAGCCTACGCCCTGTATTTCCAGAAGTTCATCCGCAGCTACGCCGAAGAGGGCATCCCCATCTTCGCCGTGATGCCGCAAAACGAGTTCAACTCGGCCCAGATATTCCCCAGTTGCTGCTGGACTGCCCGCAGTCTGGCCAACTTTATCGGCCAATACCTCGGCCCAGCCATGATGCAGGAGGGTGTAAGCGTGATGATGGGCACGATGGAGCGTGCCAACACTGCCCTCATCGACACCGTACTCTGTGGTTCTCAGAGCGCTCCCTATATCACGGGTGTGGGATTCCAATGGGCAGGCAAGGGAGCGATAGAGGAGACGCACCGGCGCTACCCCGGCATGAAACTGCTGCAGACCGAACAGGAGTGTGGAGACGGCCGCAACACGTGGGCGGGGATGGTCTACGCATGGCATCTCATGCACCACTACCTCAGTAACGGTGTCTCTATCTACGATTATTGGAACATCTCGCTCGAAGAGGGGGGAATCAGTCGCTGGGGCTGGGCGCAAAACTCGCTCGTGGTGGTGAATCCGAAAGAGAAGACCTACCGCTACACTTACGAGTATTACCTGCTCAAGCACTTCAGCCACTACATACAGCACGGAGCCTCTCTGCTGAGGTTGCCGGGAAAACCTGCCAATGCCCTCGCTTTCCTCAATCCAGACGGCACCGTGGTGCTCATCTGCATGGAGACCACAGGCAAGGCACGCAACATCACGCTCTATCTGGATGAACAGAAGATGACACTGCATGCCAAGGCCAACAGTATCAATACATGGGTGTTTAACAAATAGAGATTCCCAAAAGCGATTAACAACTAAGATCAAACAAAACATACATGACACAACGAATCACGGCGAAAGCCAAAATAGCTCTGGCAGCCTGCCTCATGATGGCTGCCCTGCCCTTGCAGGCCAAAGAATACCACGTCTCCAAACAGGGATGCAACACGGCTGACGGCTCGGCTGCCCATCCGCTGCTCACCATCAATGCCGCTGCCCAACTGGCGTTGCCCGGCGACACCGTAACCGTACACGGTGGCACCTACCGTGAGTGGGTAAATCCCCTCAACGGTGGCGATGGTCCCCATAAGCGAATCCTCTATCGTGCCGCTGAGGGCGAGCGCGTCTATCTCAAAGGCTCTGAGGTGGTGAAAGGATGGAAACGGGTGCCCAAGACCAAAGGTACCTGGATGGCTACCGTACCCAACAGCCTCTTTGGCGACTATAATCCCTATAGCGAAAAGATGTTCGGCGACTGGTATTGGCCCAATGGCCACACCTACCACACGGGTGATGTGTATCTGAACGACGTATCGCTCTACGAAGTGGAGAAGAAAGAGCAGGTGCTCACCCCCGACACCATCCGCACCGTGCGTGACCCGCAGGGCACCCAACTCGTATGGTATGCCGAAGTGGATGCTGAGAAGACCACACTCTATGCCCATTTCGGCAACGTAGACCCCAACAAGGAGATGGTGGAGATTTCGGTACGCCCCACCTGCTTCTACCCCACCCGTCAAGGACTGGACTATATCACCTTCCGCGGTTTCCATGTAAGTCAGGCCGCCACCCGCTGGGCTGCTCCCACCGCCGAACAGGTGGGCATGGTGTCCACCCACTGGTGCAAGGGATGGATCATCGAGCACAATGTAATCCGCAACTCGCGTAGCTGCGGCATCACGCTCGGCAAAGAGCGCGCTACAGGTCATAATCTGGAATGCAACGACAAGCGACTCGACGGCACAGCCCACTATATCGAGGTGGTTTTCCGCACCCTCCGCAATGGCTGGGACCGCGACCACGTGGGTTCACACATCGTGCGCTACAACGAGATTTCTGATTGTGAGCAGACAGGTATTTGTGGCAGTATGGGAGCCGCTTTCTCCGAAATCTACGGCAACCACATCCACCACATCTGGGCCAAGCGTCTGTGGAATGGAGCCGAGATGGCTGGTATCAAACTGCACGGTGCCATCGACACCTACATCCACAACAACCGCATTCACCACTGCGGCTATGCCATCTGGCTCGACTGGATGAACCAAGGTTCGCGCGTGTCTTCCAACTTGGTCTACAATAATACACAGGAAGATTTCTTCTTCGAGGTTGACCACGGTCCCTATATGGTAGACAACAACCTGATGCTTTCGCCCCAGTCTATCCGCGAGTACTCTGATGGCGGTGCCTTTGTGCACAATATCATCTGCGGTTACATCTCGCACGGCAACGACCAGCGTTATACCCCCTACCACTTGAACCACCATACGGCGGCCAAGGGTATCTGCACCATCACCAATGGCGACCACCGTTTCTATAACAATATCTTTGTAGGTGGCAAAGACCCGAAACAGAACTACGGATTGGCATCCTACGACAAGGCTGGACGACCCATCCATGCAGCCGGCAATATGTATTGCAGTACTGCCAAGCCCGCTGCCAAGGGCAAAGACGAAGCCGACAACAGCAGCTACGAGCCCGAACTGAAGATTGAAGAGCGTGCCGATGGCGTGTATATCAGTTGGATGGGCGACCTCAGTCCGCTTACCGCGCCGGCCACACGTGCCATCACCCCAGAGATACTTGGTCATGCACAACTCACAGGCTATCCCTACGAGATGACAGACGGCACCCCCATCTGCATCGACAAAGACTACTTCGGTCATCCGCGTTCCACCACGTCGCCGTTGGTAGGCCCCATCGAACTGTCTAATCCCAACAACAAGACCAACATCAAGGTTTGGGACAACAACATTACTCCGCAGCCATAGCGGCTCACCCTCCTTGCCGCTGAAAGCAATTGCCAACAGCGGCAAGAGGATGTGGAGACTTTTGGGGCGGTCTCTACCTGTGCTTCTCAATATCTTTCACTCCCACGCGACATGATTGTGGGCTGAAGATAGAGCGAGAAAACAGGGAGAGGCCGCTTTGTTTTTTATGATCTATGTTTTGGACGGCAACATAGATATGGCAAAACACCCTCCCAAGCACTTCAATTGGTTTCGCACGGGGAAATACTATCTTAACAAAATATAAAAAAGGGACACGAAACTACCCACATCGGGGATGAAAGTGTCATAACAATACAGGAGGTAGTTTTTCAGAGATGTCCTGAGAGAATGTCGCCTGCCAGAAAAGGAGGCTATCTTAATCTATCTTTGCAAACATAGTGCAAACAGAACGCAATAGAACTTGCTCTAAATTGCTGAAGTGCCGCCTATCTTGTGCTAAGAAAACTGTAACTAAAAGAAAAACGACATGATACATAAACGATTTTGGCTGAGCGGAATGGCCGCCCTGCTATGGTTGCCGATGATGGCAGAGGGGATCGTGCTCAAGACCCGATGCACACAGGTGACCTTGGACAAACGTGGCTATTACCAATCTATCCGCGTAGAAGGAAAAGAGATTCTCCCCAACAACCAATACCCTGTCGTAACGACAGGATGTAAGGGCAAGCTGGTCTTGCCTACAAGCATGACGGCCAACGACTCACTGCTCACCCTGAAGATGGCCGACGGCGGCACGGTGGTGTTGCGTCACAAGCAGGGCGATGTATGTATCATGCTGCAGGTGAAGAGTCTGAGCAGCCAATATGATGCGCTCATCTATGGTCCGCTGCAAGTGGGCATCCACGAGACGGTGGGCGATGTGATAGGTGTGGCGCAGGGCAATGGCGTGGCTTTTGGCATGCAGGCGCTGGATATCAAGACCAATGGGGGAATTGTAGAGGAATATGGTGCTCCTGTGATGGAAAAATTCGGTTATCAAGGAGCTTCCACCGAACTCTCGGTGGCCAGCATCCCAGCCTATAGGATGGCGGCTGCCGACACAGGAAAGGGGGCTGTGATGCAGTTCTCTGTAAGACGGCGCGACAAGGACGTATATCGGCAGGTGATGCACTTCAAACAGCATTTGGCTGAAGCGGTGAAAGGGGCAGACGGACGCATCGAAAGCTCTAAAATCGCCCTCTTCGGATGTCCCAAAGCCGATGCACTGCAACGCATAGGAGAAATAGAGGTGGAGCAGGGACTGCCCCATCCGCTCATTGGCGGCGAGTGGGCCAAGACGGCACGCACAGCCATGAGGGCCTATCTCATCAGCGACTTTACTGAGCAGAATCTGGATTTGGTCTTGGATAAGGCAAGCTTGGCCGGACTGAAGTATGTATATCATAGCGGCCCATTCAGCGACTGGGGACACTTCACATGGGATAAGAATTTTGCGCCCGAAGGCGACAAGAGCGTGAAGCGTATGGTAGACAAGGCCCGTGCACGCGGTATAGGGATGGGTGTACATACGCTCTCCAACTTTATGACAACCAACGATGCCTACGTGACACCTGTGCCCTCGCGCCATTTGCTCAAACAGGGCGTACTGCAACTGCAAGCAAATCTGGCAGCCGACCAGACGGATATTGCCATCGCCAAAAGTAACCTCTTCGAGGTTCCCATGTCAATCAATGCCTTGCAGATAGACAACGAACTGATACAGTATGGCAAGATGGAGGAAACACCCACGGGCATGCTGCTCACGGGATGCAAGCGTGGAGCATGGGGCACCCAAGCGACCGCACACAACAAGAAAGAACCGCTGTACAAGCTCTCCGACCACGCATACCGTGTGTTGCTGCCCGACCTGACACTGCAAGACAGCGTGGCCGACCGACTGGCTGCTCGCATGAACAATACGGGACTCTGCCAAGTGTCGTTCGACGGACTGGAGGGCTGCTCGTACACGGGGCACGAAGAATATGCTACCTCACGATTCGTAACCCGTTGCTACAACCAATGGAAGCATGAGGTCATCAACGATGCCAGCAGACTGAACCATAACCTATGGCACATCCATACAAGGATGAACTGGGGTGAACCCTGGGGCGAAGCGATGCGCACAGGCCAGGTGGCCAGCCGCATCAAAAACCAAGAGTTTTTCCGCCGCAACCTGTTCCCACGCATGCTGGGATGGTTCCTCATCAGATTGTCTGACAAGAAATTTGAGTGCACCACTCTCGAAGACTTGGAGTGGGCATTGTCTGAATCGGCAGGATTCGACGCTGGCTATGCCATGACTTGCAACACTTCTACCCTGAAGAAGCATGGACAGATAGACCGACTGATGACGGCTATGCACGATTGGAACCTGCTGCGTGAGGCCAACGTCTTTACCGAAGACCAACAACGCAAACTCCGTGACCCACAGACAGAATGGAATCTGGAGAAAAAAGATGCCAAGCACTATTTGCTCTATCCCCTTTACATCTCACAACGATTCCACTGCGACCTGACGGAACTGCAACCGGGACAGCCAGCCGGTGCCGACTGGGCATTAGAAAACCCGTTTGCAGGAGCTACCAAACTGAGACTGCGTGTAACCGGCGACGGCTATATCGACAAACCGACGTTTACTACACCCGAAAGTGCCATCACCTTTCCCTGCAGGGTCGAAAGCGGACAGTATCTGATACTCGACTACGACGGTTCGGCCATCATCACAGACAAGAACTACAACACGCTGAGCACGGTCAAGGCAGAGGGCACGCTCAAACTTTCGGCCAAAGCATCGACGCTGTCGTTCACATGCGAGGCAGCAGAGACTGACCGCCCCGACGTAGAGGTGAGAGTCATCACTCGCGGCACTCCCGAAACAGTCAGCATGCCATAACCACTCCCTGACAAACACTAAAAAACAAAAGAAAGATATGAAAAGAACACTCTTGATGGCGGCCATCGCTGCCGCATGTCTCTCGGCAAGTGCCAAGGTGACACCTGTATTGCACTACAACTTCGGCAAGGCAGGTAATGTGACGTATGCCATTGCGCCCGAGCAGATTAATCCTGTATCAGGAAAAGGCACCCTGAAGGTAATGGGTACGCCCGTGTTTTATGCCGACGCCCCAGGCGACAAGAAACTGCGCGGCGAGGGCGGCATCCTATTCAATGGTAAAAATGACGGCTACCGTCTGCCGCAAGCCACCGGCACCCCCAACGGCAATCAGCTGATGGAGGTGTGGGTAAAGTCGCGCACAGCCAACACCAACGGTCAGACCCAGGTGGTAGTGGCCAATGGTAACGGGAAAAACGGCTATACCATCGCCCAAAAGAATGACCGCTGGATTCTGATAGCTGGCGGCACGGGCATCACAGAAATAGGCGAGGTGGCCAAGGATGTATGGGTTCACTTGGCAATGGTAATAGACGGCGGCAAGGGCTCGGTATGGATGAACGGCAAACGAATCAGGGGATTCGGACTGACAAAAGAACTGGCATCCAATTTCTCCATCGCTATCGCTGATAATGGAGGCGAGGCTTTCGCAGGAGAAGTGTACGAGGTGAGACTAAGCACCTTTAAGAACGGTGCTTTCAGTAAGGACACCGACTTCTTGATAGACTACAAGCAGTTGAAAAGACAAGACCGCATGCAGAGTGAGCGCCAGAAAGCGCTGATTGCACAGCTCCAGACCGCCGGTATGGGCAAAGAACTGGTGAGCCAACTGAGCGAGGAACATCCAGGAAGCGACTGGCTTATCAGCAAGGTGAACGCACCCTGCCGCTTGCAGGTATTGCAGACAGGCAAGGATGCCATGTCTACCCAGATGAGACTGAGCAACGGTCTGGTCTCAAGAACCTTCTACGTAGGTGAGAATTTGGCCTGCACAGGCTATAAAAACCTCTCTAACGGAGCCGAATACCTGCGCGCCGTAAAACCAGAGGCACGTATCATGATCGACAGTGTATGGTATGAAGTAGGCGGACTGAAGAAGCAGCCCGAGTACTCCTATCTATTAGAATCATGGTTACCGCAGATGGAGGCTTCTGACAGGGCTTTCAGACTGGCCAAAGTAGAGACCGGCATGCCTATTGAGCGCTATCCGTGGAAACCGAAATTCCATGCTACACCCACAGACTGGCCCGCCAAGGGACTGAGGGTGGTCATGACATACGAGCCCACTGCTTCCATGCCCGATGTGAAAGACGTAGAAGTAAGGGTAAACTATGAAATCTATCAGGGAATACCCGTGATGACCAAGTGGATTGAGGTGGTATGCCACGGAGACACACAGCGGATACTCGATGAGGTGGAGACTGAAATCGTGGCCATGAACCAAGACCAGATAAGCCGCATCCACGTAGAGAGCGACTATTCGTTTGCTTTGGCCAATGCCGATGTAAGAGGCAGCGCGCTGATGCACTACAATGGCACGCCCAAGAAGTATCACGTGGGCAGCAGCACCACCCAGTGGCGTGTGGATGCCGACTATAACACATGGGCAAGCCATAATCAGGCCGAGGATAAGTTCTTAGGATTCCAGCATCGCAACCTGCTCATCAGCACCTTGCCGATGGGACCGAGTGTAGTGCTCGACAACAAGCATCCGTTTACTTCGTATATCACCTTCGAACTGCTGCAAGACAGCGATGACCGTGAACGTCAGTCGCTCGGACACCGCAGAATGTACAAGATACTGGCTCCTCAAGTGACCGAATCGCTCATCGCCGGCGGCATCACGTCGCACGATGAAAAGAAACTGAAAGCCTTTATCGACCAGATGGCTGAGCTCGGGCTCGAGCAACTCGACATCATGGCCTGGCCAGGCATCAGCCACGACAACCTGAAGCCCGAATATGTGTCGCTGTGGCAACGAGTGGCTTCGTATGCCAAGGAGAGAGGCATCGTCATGGGTGGCTACGAACTGCAGATTGCGTCTCGTGGCCGTGGCGAGAAAGTGGATTGTGTGAATCCGGAGACCGGAAAACCGGGCAGTCTCTTCGGACAGAGTGTTTGTATCGCCAGTCAGTGGAAGGATGAGTACTATGCCAAGATGTGGGAGTTTTTCGACAAGACAGGCTTCATGACGTACAACATGGACGGCCCTTATCATGGCGATGTCTGCGCAGCAACCAACCATGCCCATCACCGCGGACTGGAAGACTCGCAATGGGAACAATGGAAGACCCAAGTGGAAATTATCCACCAGTTGAAGCAAAAGGGCATGTATGTGCCTATCCCCGACTGGTATTTCCTTAACGGACAAAACTCTACAGGTATGGGCTACCGCGAAGCAAGCGCCAACCTCACGCCCCAGCAGCAACTCCTCTTGGGCAGGCAGTACATCTACGACGGCACATGGCACAAGCTGCCCCCGATGGGATGGATGACCCTGCAATTGGTGGGATTCTATACCAATGACCCACGTGTAGGACTGGAGCCGCTCTGTGACAACTTAGACCGATACGAGCAGCAACTGATACAATATCTGGCCAGCGGATGCCACCTGACCATACGCGGTAACCGACTCTACGACACGCCGGAGACCAAGCAGATGGTGGAGAAATGGCTGAAATGGTTTAAGCAATACCGCGACATCCTCACTTCGGACATCATCCACGTCAGCCGTCCCAACGGACGCGACATCGACTGTATCATGCACGTCAATCCTTACATCCAGCACAAGGGTATGGTTGTGGTATTCAATCCTACGGATAACGCCGTAGAGAAGAACCTGAAGTTGCCGCTTTACTATACAGGTCTGAAAGGCAAGGCTACCATCACCACAGCCGACGGCAAGAAGTCTACCTATACCCTTGACGGCGACCAAAGCCTCACCCTGCCGGTATCCGTAAAGGCCCAGGGCACAACATGGCTGCTGATAGAGTAAGCTAACGACACGTACAACACAGCATACATCAGACACACATGGGAAAAATAGCCTGCACGTGGATAGGGATACTGCTGGGCTGCCTCATGGCAAATGCCCAGCCGAAACCCATATACCAAGATGCCTCCCAGCCGATAGAGCAACGGGTGGAAGACGCATTGGCAAGGATGACTGTAGAGGAGAAAATACAGCTCATCCACGCCAATGGCGGCTACTGTTCGGGCGGTGTTCCACGCTTGGGCATACCGGGCAACTTCCCCACCGACGGCCCTGTGGGACTGCGACCCGAGATGTACTGGAGCGGATGGACACAAGCAGGGATGAGTACCGACTCGTGTACGGCATTTCCTGCACTCGTCTGCCTCGCTGCAACATGGAATCCAGAGATGGGAAGGCTTTTCGGCCATGCCTATAGCGAAGAAGCCCTGTACCGAAACAAGAACATCATCCTTGGACCGGGCGTGAATATCTTCCGTACACCCATGAACGGACGCAACTTCGAATACATGGGCGAGGATCCTTACCTCGCATCACGCATGGCTGTGGCCTATATCCAAGGCGTACAGGCTAATCATGTGGCGGCATGTGTCAAGCACTTTGCCGTGAACAATCAGGAGACCAACCGCTATAGCATCAACACCCTTGTGGATGAGCGCACGCTTCACGAACTATACCTGCCAGCGTTCAAAGCTGCGGTACAGGAGGGCAAAGTATGGGCTGTGATGGGTGCCTATAACCAATACAACGGGCAACACTGTTGCCACAATGCGTATCTCCTTAACGACATCTTGCGCAAGCAGTGGCAGTTTGACGGTGTGGTCATCTCTGATTTTGGTGGAACCCACGACACCCAAGAAGCTATCTTCAATGGCCTTGATATGGAGTTTGGTACCCGCCTCGGCTCCATCGAGGCATTCGACAACTACTATCTTGCCCGCCCCTATCTCCAACTGATACGTGAGGGGAAAGTGGGCACCAAGGAGTTGGACGAGAAAGTGCGCCGGGTATTACGAATGATGTTCCGCACGTGCCTGTCTCCCAATAGGCCATGGGGCTCACAAGCCTCTGAGGCGCACATTGCAGCCTCACGGCACATCGCAGAAGAGGGAATTGTACTCCTGCAGAACCAACGCCATTTGCTTCCATTACAACTGGACAAGACCAAGCACATCTTGGTGGTGGGCGAAAACGCCATCAAGAAAATGACGGGTGATGGAGGCTCGTCTGAGACAAAAGCCAAGTACGAGGTGACACCGCTCGAAGGACTGAAAGCCCGATTGGGCAATCGTGCAATGCTCACTTACTGCACTGGATATGCCTCTACCGCTAAGCCGGAAAAGGCAGACTCGCTTCGGGAAGAGGCTGTGGCCGCAGCACGCAAGGCAGACGTAGTCATCTTCGTGGGCGGACTCAACAAGAATCCTCATCAAGACTGCGAAGGAGAAGACAGAGAATCGTACGACCTGCCGTACCAACAAAACGAATTGATTGAGGCATTGGCCACTGTCAATCCCAATATGGTGGCCGTGATGGTGGCAGGCAACGCCTATGCCATGCCCTGGGTGAAAAAAGTGCCCGCCATCGTACAGGCTTGGTACGGAGGAATGGAGAGCGGGCATGCCATAGCCGCGGTACTCACAGGCGATGTGAATCCGTCAGGTAAACTTCCCTTTACTTTCCCTGTCACTATCGAGGATAATGGGGCACATGCACTCGGCGAGTTTCCCGGAGACGGTAAGACCATCCGTTATAACGAGGGTATTTTTGTAGGCTACCGATGGGCAGAGAAGCACCGCATCAAACCGCTGTTCGCTTTCGGTCACGGTTTGAGCTACACCGATTTCCAATACGGGAAAATCACATTGGACAAGAAAACCATCAAAGGTGACGAGCATCTGCAAGTCTCACTCCAGCTGACCAACAAGGGGAGCCGCGAGGGAGCCGAGGTGGTACAACTTTACATCCGCGACGAGGCCTGCTCAGTACCGCGTCCTGTCAAAGAACTGAAACGATTCCACAAGATAAAACTCGCCCCGGGCGAAAGCCAATGTCTTACCTTTGATATCAGTAAGGAAGACCTGAGCTATTACGACACCTCAATCCACGGATGGAAAGCAGAGCCTGGCAAATTCCAAGTATTGGTCGGGAGCGCTTCAGACGACATCCGCTCCACGGCCCCATTCGTCTGGGAAGAATAAATGCCGCAAATAGATGGGCTAAACGACACCTTTAGACCACGTAAACGACACCTTTAGGATTTTAAAACGATAATTATATAACAAGTAACAACAATGTACAAGAAGACGACGATGCGAACATGGTGCATGGGAATGATGCTGTTAGTGGCATCAGGACTACATGCAGAGGGATGGTTGCCCAAGAGCAAGAACCCTAATGTGAAGACAAGGTTGCTGTCTTGCCATTACGACAAGGCGCAATTAGTAAGTTGCACAGAAGTAGACGGCCAATCCAAAGACTGGACTGTCACCACCGTAACCGATAACAAGTTCGGTGGCACCCGCTATATATTCGAGGCGCGGAGAGCCATGAAGTCTGTGGGTGTGGCTGTAGCCACAGACTGCTACAACTGGTGCAGCGACCGCTATGTGATGATACCCTCGGTGGTGTACAATGGCAACCGCCAGCGCATTGTCAACCGCGCATACGCCACTGGTCTGGACGATACCGACTACTATCGTCGCGACCTGGCCCTCACCTCCAACCCCATTCCGCAGCTCTCACCCGACTTTGGCGCTCCTTCGCGCATCGAGGTAAACGTGAGCAACACCTCGACCCCTGCCATCACGGTTTACGACAGGCAGAAACAGGAGGGAACCATGCTTTTTACGGACCAAGGAATAGAGTGGAATGGCGAGGTCAAGGACCATGCTTTTATCATCGAGGAAGCTCCTGACCGCAGCATCGCCACGCTGGTTATCAGTGCACCGGGCGTAAGGGAGCGTAAGCCTGAGTTTATCGGCTTCAGCAAGAGTCCTGACCGCGGCATCGACGTGAAAGCCGGCGACAAGATTGAGATTCGTGTGGCACGTATCGACTGCACCGCAGCCGATGTGCCCGCTTTCCTGTCTCGCTTCATGGTCGAGCGCAAGCTCCACACTGTCGCAGAGACACCCCGTGACCTGATGCCTATGAGCGAGGTGCTCGCCCGTATGGTACGCAATATCGACGAGCGTTACTATGTGGGAGACCAATGGCAATATTACTGCCCTGAGAATGCAGACTGGATGTCTTATGGATGGATCGGAGGTCTGATGAACACCTACCCCATGCTGGCTTTGGGCGATGCCACCCACTTGGAGAAAGCATGTAACACCTTCGATTTTGGTCTCAAAAACTGCCCTACGCCCACTGGCTACTTCTTTGATGTCATTGGCAAGGACGGAAAACCCATCTTCAGAGATGGTTGCGTAGGCAAGACCAACATAGCATTGACCCGCAAAAACGCCGATATCCTCTATTGGATGGTGAAACAGATGATGCTGCTCAAGCGTCAGGGCCATGCCGACAAGATTGCACCCGAATGGGAGACGCGCGTAAAGCAGTTGGCCGATGCCTTTACTGCCACTTGGAAGAAGGAAGGCACATGGGGGAACTATCTGAATGTAGAAAACGGCAAGGTGGCCGTATACAATACCACTGGAGGTGCTATGGCTGTAGGTGGATTGGCTCTGGCTTCGGTCTATTATCAAAACCCTGAGTATATGAAGATAGCCCGTCTGGCTGGCCAGACATACTACGATCAGTTTGCATTGGTAGGTTTCACTTCAGGAGGCTGCGGCGATATCCTGCAGAACGCCGATTCTGAGACCGCCATCGCATTGACCACCTCGATGATTACGCTCTATGAGACGACACAAGATACTGTTTTTCTGAACCAGGCTGCCCATCTGGCTGCACTCTGCGCCACATGGACGGTATCTTTCCCGTATCGCTTGCCCGAGGACACTCCATTGGCCAAACTGGGTGCCAACCTCACAGGTGCCGTATGGGCAAGCACACAGAACAAGCACGGTGCACCGGGCTTCTGTACACAGTCTGGCGATGTGTTGTTCAAGCTTTACCGCGCCACAGGCAACACCTTGTATGCTGAATTGATACGCGATGTCATCCACGGACATGCCGAAGGCATTCAGCCCAACGGCAAAATCACCGAGCGTCTTACCTACTGCGATGCCGACAGCCGCGGTTCACGCCTCGATGGCGGCAAGACGGGATGGAACGAGACCAACGGTGCGCTCATGGCCATTGAGATTCCGGGCATCTATGTAAGAACAGACTTGGCTCAAGCTTATGTCTTCGACCACGTGAAACTCAACAACATTCAGAAGAGCCGCAAGGGCATCACCCTGACGTTGCAGAATCCGACTGAGTTTGATGCTGTAGTGACTATCTTTGCCGAGAATGGCGAGGAGGCAAAGAAGCCTCTGGGCGACAATGCTTTCCTCAACTGGACGCACAAGGTAAAGATACCCGCACACAAGACCGTAAAGACCACCATTAAGTAATAACCCCTTAAACCTATCCCCTATCATCCCCACTCATGGGGGGATGGCAGGGGATATTTGATGAATATGAAAATGACCAGAATCGTTGCCGCCTTGCTGCTCTGCGCATGCTGCATAGGCTTACAGGCACAAAACATGCGTCAGCGCATGCTGATAAACAAAGACTGGAAGTTTGCCAAAGGTCACGCTGCCGACCCCAACAAGGACTTCCATTATGGGCAAGCACTCTCTTTCTCCAAAATCAACTATCTACAGGAAGCCACTATGCTGATGGCAGACCAGCAGTCGAGGCTGCGGGTACCTCACACTGAGCGCTTCGATGATAGCGAGTGGGAAACTATCCAGCTCCCCCACGACTGGGGCATGGCGCTTGGTTTTGACCAGAACCAGCTCAAAATCAAAGGCTACCGCAAACTCGGCGGCCGTTCGCCCGAAAACAGTGTGGGATGGTATCGCAAGACTTTCCAGTTGACACCGGTTAAGGGCTGCCGGTACACCTTGGAGTTTGAAGGTGTATTCCGCGATGCGCAAGTATGGATGAACGGTATCTATCTGGGCAAAGGAGAAAGCGGCTATGTGCCGATGCTATTCGATGTGACGGAGTGTCTGAACTATGGTGATAATACCAAGAACGTGATTACCGTACGTGTAGACGCTACCCAGTCCGAGCTTTGGTCGTATGAGGGTGCCGGTATCTACCGCAATGTATGGCTCACCCGCACCGCAGCAGTGCATGTGCCCACTTGGGGAACGTATGTGACTACCGATGTCGACGTGGCCAACCGCACTGCTACTGTCAATGCAGAAATCGAGGTAGCCAATGATGCGTCATCGGCCACCACAGTGAAACTCGTCAACACCATTGTAGACCGCGAGGGCCACTCAATAGCCACCAATAGCCAGCAGGCAAGCATCAAAGCACTCGAAACGGCCAAGGTAATGGCCAAATTGCCTGCCAAGGACATCCGTCTTTGGTCGTTGGAGGATCCCTATATGTACACACTGGTGACCGATGTCATGGTAAACGGCAAGCTCGCCGACCGCTACGAGACACGTTTCGGCATCCGCACCTTTGCCTTCGACCCTGATAAGGGATTTTTCCTCAACGGCAAACGGGTACAGATGCAAGGTGTATGCTGCCATCAAGACCATGCCGGCGTAGGTGTAGCCGTACCCGACCGCCTCAACTATTGGCGTATCGGCAAACTGAAGGAATTTGGAACCAATGCTTACCGGTCCTCACACAACCCACCCACAGTCTCTGTGCTCGATGCCTGCGACAGTCTGGGTATGCTTGTAATGGACGAACTGCGTGTGATGAGCAGCAGCGACGAGGGATTGGCCCAGTTGCGCACCATCGTCCGCCGCGACCGCAACCATCCCAGTATCGTCATCTGGAGCCTCGGCAATGAGGAACCGGCCATCCAAGGTTCTGAAAAAGGAAAGATGCTGGCCGAGAGGATGCGTGCCGTGCAGCGTCAGTTAGACCCCACCCGTCCATGCACGGTAGCCATGAACGGCAGTTGGGGCACAGGATTCTCTTTGGCCGTAGATGTGCAGGGCTCCAACTATTATAAGATTGGCAATCTGGATGAAGTACATGCCAATCTGCCCAAATTGCCCTGCCTGCTCACCGAGGAAGCCAGTACATTGACCACCCGCGGCATCTACAAGACCGACGAGAAGACCGACTGGCACCAGTCTTACGACCTGGATCATCCCGGCTGGGGTGCCAAGGCACACGAGTGGCTGCGCTATGTGGATGAGCGCCCATACATCGGCGGTGCTTTTGTCTGGACGGGATTTGATTACGGCGGTGAGGCTTTAGGCTATTACTGGCCCGGAATCGCCTCCAATTTTGGTATTCTTGACTACTGCGGCTTCCCCAAAGACGCATTCTGGTACTACAAGGCATGGTGGACTGAGGAACCTGTACTGCATGTGCTTCCCCACTGGAACGGAATTGGCACCGACTCGATAGATGTCAACATCTACACCAATATGGACGAAGTGGAACTGAGCCTCAACGGCAAAAGTCTGGGTAAGCGTAAGGTCGGCAAATTCGACATTCCCAGTTGGCGTGTCAAGTATGCACCGGGCAAACTGGTGGCCAAGGGTAAGAAAGGTGGCCGCCGCTTTACTCAAACCATACAGACCACAGGCGCTGCCGCCGCGCTCCAGCTGACATCCGAGACCGGTAGTGAGCTCCGCAACGACGGTCAGGACATTGCCGTGCTCACCGTCTGTACCAAAGACAAGCAAGGGCGCGTGGTACCCACGGCCGACAACTTCGTGAACTTCGAGGTCAAAAACGCCCGCATACTGGGTGTGGGCAACGGAAATCCCTCCTGTCACGAGGCCGATGTCTTTGCGCCTGGCCAACCGGCGGGAAGAAGCCTCTTCTCAGGCTATGCACAGCTGATTATTGCCCCCGACGGCTCGGGCAATCCGGTCGAAGTGACCGCTTCTTCCAAAGGTCTGCAATCTGCCTCTATCACGCTCAATGTGAAATAAAGACATGTCAACATGAACTTTTCTGCTATGAAATATAAGCATCATAATCTTTTTGCTATGACGGGATTCTCCGTCATGGCTGTTATCGTATTATTAACGACCGGTTGCAAGAGCCATCAGGACATCCAAGCCAAGGTTGCGCTGCAGCCCAAGACATTCTGCAATCCGCTCAACATCAACTACCGCTTCATGGTCATCGATGGTGGCGACGGCATCCGCGAGGCCGCCGACCCCGTAGTGGTGCAGTTTAAGGACATGTACCTGCTTTTCGCCTCCAAATCGTCGGGCTATTGGTACTCCAAAGATTTCGCCCACTGGACGCATGTATTCATCTCAGACGATGTATTGCCCATCGAAGACTACGCCCCGGCCATCTTCGTACACGATGGCCATGTCTACTACGTGGGCTCCACGCACGGTGAGGGCATGCTCTACCGCTCTTCCCAACCCGAAAAGGGATTGTGGCAACCCGTAAAGCGGCTCTATACCTATTGGGACCCGGCCTTCTGGGTGGAAGACGGCAAACTCTATGTCTACTATGGCAGTTCTCCGTCCGACCCCATTCGAGCCCGCGTGTTCGACCTCAACACCTTGGAGCAAATAGCAGGTCCCATCGACTGTCTGAACAGCGACCAGAAGCAACACGGATGGGAGCGCCCGGGTGAGGCCAACGAACTGACACGCCGTCCTTACATCGAGGGCGCATGGATGACTAAGCACAACGGCAAGTACTACATGCAATACGCCGGTCCGGGCACGGAATGGAAATCGTATGCCGATGGCGTGTACATCGGCGACACCCCCATCGGTCCGTTCACATACATGGCCAACAATCCCACTTCTTATCGTCCCGCCGGATTTATGGCTGGCGCAGGTCACGGCTGTCTCTTCCAAGCAGGCAACCAGTGGTGGAAAGCAGCAACCAACTCCATCAGCATCCGCCACATGTTCGAGCGCAGACTCTCTTTCTATCCGTCAGCTTTCGACCGCGATGGCTACCTGTTTACCGACACATACCTTGGTGACTATCCGCTCTACTTGCCGGGTACCGATGCGGCAGCCAGCAACCGAGGTCCGCAATGGATGCTCCTGTCGGGCAGACGGCCTGTGCAAGTGTCTTCATCCATCAACGGCCATCCTGCCACTCAGGCTGTGGACGAAGAAGCACGCACCTCATGGGTTGCCGCCACCAACGGTAACGAGTGGTTGCAGATAGACTTGGAGCGCGAGGCCGACATCCATGCCATCCAAATCAACTACGATGAATATGGTGCCAACTTCAAGGGAATGGGTATCGGCCGATATCAGAGTTACCGCCTGTATGCTTCGCACGACGGAACCAACTGGTCGCTCATCGTAGACCGTGCCGACAAGCGCACAGATTTGCCGCACGACTACATCGAGTTTGAGCGCCCGTTCCGCGCCCGCTACATCAAGTGGGAAAATGTGGCCTACACCATCTCCGGCCAAGTATCGCTCCGCGACTTGCGTGTGTTCGGCCATAGTAGCGAGCGCAAGCCTTCCGCCGCTACCGGTCTTACCGTGCAGCGCGACAGCAGCGATCCCTGCAAGGCAACGATAAGTTGGCAACCCGCCAAAGGTGCCGAGGGCTACGTAGTACGCTACGGCATCGCCAAGGACAAGCTGTATAGCAGTTGGCAGGTCATCAGCGGCACCCGCGTAGAGATAGGAAGCCTCAACGCAGGCGTGCCTTATTACTTCACGGTCGACACCTATAACGGGGGCGGAATAACCCCTGGCAAGGAGATTCAACATGCAAACTAAAACTACAAATAGGAATAACATGAAGAAGAAACAGTTTTTCACTACCGTCGTGGGTCTCTTGATGGCCGTGTTGCCGACCCACGCACAAGAGGCTAAGGGCTATCCTTACCAGAACCCAGACCTCCCCATCGAGGAACGTGTCAGCGATTTGCTCTCAAGACTTACCCTCGACGAGAAAGTACAACTCATGAAACACCAATCGCCTGCTATCCCCCGGCTTGGGATTCCGGCATACAACTGGTGGAACGAGGCGCTGCATGGAGTGGCACGCACCCCAGAGCGCGTCACCGTGTTCCCACAAGCCATCGGCCTGGCTGCCACTTTCGACACCGAAGGCATGCAGACCATGGCCGACATGATTTCGTCTGAAGGCCGTGCCCTTTTCAACGAAGCGCTGCGGGGCGGCAAGGGAGTGGCCCAATATCGAGGCCTCACCTATTGGACCCCCAATATCAACATCTTCCGCGACCCACGTTGGGGACGCGGACAGGAGACCTATGGAGAAGACCCGCATCTGACAGGACAGATGGGTATGGCAATGGTTCGCGGTCTGGAGGGCAATGACCCTCACTATCTCAAGGCAGTAGCCTGCGCCAAACACTTCGCCGTACACAGCGGCCCTGAGGGAAACCGCCACTCGTTTGATGCACGACCCTCCATCTATGACCTGTGGGACACCTACCTCCCCGCTTTCCGCGACCTTGTGACCAAGGCCCACGTACATGGAGTGATGTGCGCTTACAACCGTCTCAACGGCCAGCCCTGCTGCGGCAACGACCCACTGCTCGTAGACATTCTGCGCAACCAGTGGCAGTTTGATGGCTATGTCACCTCCGACTGTTGGGCTGTCAATGATTTTGCCCACAATCACAAGACCCATCCTGATGACATCGTGGCTGCCAGCGATGCCATGTTGGCCGGCACAGACTTGGAGTGCGGCAACCTGTACCAGCTCTTGGCCGAGGGTGTACGCAAAGGACTGCACTCTGAGCGTGAAGTCAACGTGTCTGCCCGCCGTCTGCTTACCATTCTCTTCCGCCTCGGCATGTTCGATCCTCAGGACCGCGTGCCTTACGCTTCCATCGGTCGCGATGTCATCAACAGCGATGCCCACAAACAGCATGCTCTACGTATGGCACGCGAGTCGATAGTACTCCTGAAAAACGACCGACAGTTCTTGCCGCTGAATGAGCAAAAGATCAAACGCATTGCGGTCGTTGGCCCCAATGCCGACAATGAGGCCACTCCATTAGGCAACTACAACGGCACTCCGTTAGAGACCGTCACCCCGTTGAAAGGTCTGAAGCGCCGGTTGGGCAACCGCGTAGCCGTAGACTACTATCCCGGCACGGGTACTGTGGCCAAGCTCAAAGAGGGTCCGTCGCTCAGCGAGGTGGCCAAAGCGGCCGGCCGCGCCGATGTCATCATCTTTGTGGGTGGTATCACAGCCGACTACGAGGGCGAGGCTGGCGATGCCGGAGCCGGAGGCTATGCCGGATTTGCCAGTGGCGACCGTACCACGATGGATTTGCCTCCCGTACAGATAGAAATGCTCAAGGCTCTGAAGAAGACTGGCAAACCATTAGTTGTCGTCAACATGTCCGGTTCTACCATGACCTACGATTGGGAAAGCCGCAATGCCACTGCCCTCATCCAGGCATGGTATGGTGGTCAAGCGATAGGCGATGCACTTGCCGATGTACTGTTTGGCACCTACTCTCCCTCTGGCCGCATGCCTCTGACAGCTTACTGCAGCGACGACGACCTGCCTCCGTTCGAGAGCTACTCAATGGAAAACCGCACTTACCGCTACTTCAAGGGCGATGTGCGCTATCCCTTCGGCTACGGTCTCAGCTACACCACCTTCGGATATAGCGCACTGCAGTGCAACAAATCCGTCAACACTGGCGAGGACTTGGAAGTGAGCGTGAAAGTGAAGAATACCGGCAAGCGCGAAGGCGACGAGGTGGCCCAGTTGTATCTTTCACACCCGCAAGACGGCAACATCCGTCGTCCCATCTGCGCGCTCAAAGGTTTCCGCAGGGTACACCTGCAGCCGGGTGAGGAGCAGACCATCACCTTCCGACTTACCCCTGAAGACCTTGCACTGACCGAGAAAAACGGCAATCTGACCGAAGCAGCCGGCCAAGTAAAAATCTTCATCGGTGGAGGCCAACCCAAGTACGCAACAGGCTGCACCACGGATCTTACCATCAATGGCGAACCCTACCAAGTACAACCGTTAGGAAACAAGTAAAGCGACCCTTGTCGCGCCAAGCAAGGCTGACAAGAGGTTGATACACAACAACGGAGCGTAGCAGACACCGGAATAACCGATTCGCTACGCTCCATTATTTTTGCGGGTATGGATTCTTAACTGCCGTCCAGACCACTCTTATCTGAATGAGAAACACCCATCACCGCCACATCATCTACGCATAGGCATTATCTTTTTGCCGTTGAGGATGTAGGGAACTTGACCATTTCCTTTCTTGATTCGTCTTCCAGAGAAGTCATAGCATTTTTCGTCGCTATTCGGCACCTCTTTCCGAATGTTTTCTATACCAGTATATTCTCCAGCACCTACTATCTCGCCCGCTTGCTTCCATGAAGGTGAGTTCTGGTAATTGCTTACATATTGGTCGGGCACGACTAACGTCATGTTTTCCATTGTATAGGCACTCGACAATTCTACTGGTGAAGCCCACTCCACGTGCAGTGTAGCACTACAGTCCATAAAGGCAGTCTGGTCAATCGTAGCCACGGTAGCCGGCAAATAGATGTCATAGTTTGTCGAAACCAAAGCCCTATCGCCAATGGCAGTCACGCCATCCGCTATATGCAGTTCGTAAGGTTCGCTTCCACTACGTGTCTGCGCTACAGTTTCTTTATAAGGTGCCCGGATTAGCGTCATCATGTCTTTGCTGTACAAAGCACCATCCACCGCAGCATACCTTGTATGAGCTTTATCCACCTCAAACTGTTTTACTTTCAGCCATCCTGCGGGGGAATACCTTCCCTCTCCCTCATCGTAGAGATACTCCAGCGTGCGTGTGGCATGATTTCCAATGGTAAGTTTATCGAGTACACAATGGCGGAACATAGATTTTACGCCAAAGTGAGTGCCTTCATCCACCTCTTGGTTATAGTCGTTCACATATATATTGCAGTCGTATATCACTTCCTTTAGCCCAGTACATTGCCTGAAAGCATTTGCGCCAGCCTTGACGACCGTGTTGAAAATAGACACTTTCCTCAGCGTTTGATTATTCTCGAATGCGTTGGCATTGATGACCCTAACCTCAAACTCACGGCAGTCATGGGTTATTACTCCGCCAATGCTGGCCTCTTCTAAGGCTTCATCTTCCACACCAAGAACAGTTGCCAATCCGATGGAATAGTCGAAAGTATATTTGAGTCCGTCACGGGTATCTTCCTTATAGTCCGTTGCCTCGTATTGTTCCTGTATATCCGAGGCGAAGTAAGCAAATGTATAGTACTCTCCGTATTTGTCTGTTTTCTTCTCTATCACATCCAAATAGCGTTGCTTCAATCCTTTCGGAATATAGAGCGTACCACAGAGATTCTTATCGGTCTGGTTTTCCCCGAAGACAGTCTGTGTAGGATAAGCCGTACCGATGCCACCGTCAGAGCTCTTGTTATAGGCATACAGGAAAGGCATTGCTGCGGTTTTTACATGGATATTCATGTTCTTGTTTGCGGTCAGCGTACCGGTATTGAAGTATATTGGTCCCGTAATGACCAGATTGTCGATAGGCAAATTACCGAAACCGGTATTGAATATAGTCATATCACTGTTGATTTCAAGCGTGGTAAGGTACGGAACATTCTTGTACCAACCCTCAGCAAACCGTCTGGTGCCTTCTTTCAGCGTCAGAGTTTCGGGTGCTGCCCCCTTAAAGCCATAGAAGAAATCTTTTATAAACACAGCTCCAGCGGGCTGATTGTTCAGCCAGCCAGTATTGTCAAAGGCACCGTAATGGAGTTTCGTTACCTTGTCACCCAACGTGATATTAGTCAGGTTGGTACAGCCATCGAACACATTAGCCACCAGTTCCTCTGCATCGTAATACAGCATGGTCAATCCAGTACAATTGGCAAAAGCCCCTCGTATAACCGATCCGTTATTGATGGATATCTCCGTCAACGAGCTACACCCTGAGAACGCCTCGCTTCCTATGTAGCTGACTTTGTCCAAATTGATGGCCGAAAGCGCCGCACAGTCCTTAAAAGCTTCTGCAGATATCGTTGTCACTCCATCATGCAATGTGACAGCGGTAATCTTAGCACGCTGGCTGAATGTATAGCTCTTGATATCCGTGATACCTTCTGCAATCGAGACGGCACCAGAGATGCCCATCGGCACATGCACGATAGAGGTAAGCGCACCGTTGCTCAAACCATACAAGATACCGTCATCATAAGCCCGGTAATACTGATTACTGCTATTGACGATATAACGCACAAAGTTCTCACCCGTAGGGAATCTGTTGATAGTTCTAACTCCACGTGGAATCGTGAGCGAAGTGAGGTTTGGCGAGAAGATTTCCTCACTATAAGTAAATTCTACGAGGGATGTAGGGAGGGAGACATCCCCCTTAATATAGGGCGGAATACTGACAACGGTCTGTTTTGCCGCATCATACAATATACCATCGTGCGAGGCGTACGCCGTATTGCCCTCAGCCACCTCGAAACACGCAAATTTCCCCACGTCGCTTTGTCCATGATTATACTTTTGGTAAGGGAACGAAGATTTTTCCAGCTTGGTAACCGTTGCAGGAATAACAACAGATGTGATGGCAGTGCCGTCAAAGGCTTGCCCCCCAATTGTCTCAAGACCTTCCGACAATGTAACCGAAACGAGATTACGGCAACTTGCAAACGCATAATCACCGATGGTTTTCACAGTTTTGGGAATAACAATCTCCTTCAGTCGTGATTGTGCATTAAACGCGCTCGAGTTAATGGCAGTTACCGTATAGACAGCATCCTCCACCGTAATGGTTTCGGGGATGGAGAATTTCTCTGTAGTAAAAGTATTGTCATCTTCCACTCGAGCTGTCATCGCATTTTTATCAAGCGAATATCCTACTCCGTCTATCACAACATCATGCATGGCAAAACTACTGATGGAGAATAGGAAACATGTAATAATTGATAAGATTGTTTTCATTATAAGTATGAATTAAGTAAATATTCTATCATATTGGCAGACTTTCCATATCTTGAAGTACCTCTATATCATCAACCACCTGCCATATTGATTATTGCACCTGATACTCATCCCCATCCTTGGTTCGGATATAGGTTTCCCCACAAATGCCTTTACCTGTTTCCTCGGCTTCCTCTTCAGTTCCGTCAGCATGGGTTACCTTCCACTTCTTCGATTTCTTGGTTCCACCACCAAAGAAGATTTTGACTACAACATAAAGGAACAGCAGCAGAAGCGCCACCATAACCAGCATCATAGCAAGATAAAAGGCTCCAAATGTAAGCACTGCCATATAGACAGAATATCCAATCTTGGCACCCCACCTATCGAAAGCCTTGACGGTGGGCAGGCACAATTTGCCTATATATGCAAACAGAGCAAGCAGAAGAACACCCGCTACAGCATTTAGCGTATCATTGCTTACGCTGGTCATTTGCATGATGAAAACGATAAGGCTAACAATGGCACCTCCAATAAAAGCATTGACTATGAGTTTGCCTGACACAGGCTCGTGATTGGGATTGAAACGTGCGAAAATCGCATTGTCTAACTTGTTGATAAAATTTAACTCCATGTTTGTTTTTGATACAGAAAAAGGCGTGCAACCATTCTCGTGCTTGCCTTTCGATTGGGTTACCGCCAAGTGACCTGCTATGTAACAAGCACAGAATAATCCACGCCTTATAAGCGTGAACCTTCTGTCTGCCTGTTCTCACATAGCGAATATTGGCGGTATTCAATCGAAAGAGAACAAGAGCTAAAAGCTCAATATATTTTTATGTCAAGTTGTAGAATGGAAACGCCTTCGTTGTTAATACTTTGCCGCATCCTATCGGCAATAGATAGTTACAACTGCGGAATGCAACCGCTTGGGGTTGTCGGTTTCCATGAATGCGTTTCTCTTGTTTGTATCTGTTTGTCGACCTCCTTTTTTATAGGTTATACTACTATAGGCGCAAAGATAGTAATTTTTCGCAAATATACAATTATTCGTGGTGGATTTATTTTCATCCACCTAACACTTATCAGCTACGGCTCGCCACCTTAAACCAGCGGTTTTTCAGCCACTCACGCACGGGGAGGTCGTAGAGGCGGTACGAGGCATAAGCCACCAGAATGGCCAAGATGAAGATGCACACCGAGAAGAAGATGTGCCTGCCGAGCGGAGCATCGGCATAACGCACAGCCCACGACTGATGGATGTAGATGAGCGGATAATGGGTGATGTAGAGGGGATAAGAAATTTCGCCGAGAAACTTGCTGATCTTTTCGGACTTGCCGCCCAGTTCACTACTACCGGCACCCAAGCAGACTATCAGCGGGAATCCCACCAAGATGCACACACACTCGTACACCCCATTGGTAAAACGGCTCTCGCCACAGCCCATCCAAGGCATGCCAAGCAGCACCACGATAGACAGCGCACACCACCAGAAACCTCCGGGCAAGCGCAGTTTCCAGTTTAACCGCGAGAGCAACATACCCATGAAGAACGGGTAGCAGAGACGGGTGAGACCTATCTGCAACTGGTCCGGCGTAAGGCTCCATCCACCCACTACGGTGTACGAGGCATAAGCGCGCGCCTCCAACACCCCGAAGATGTCGATATTGAGACACAGCACCACGGTGAGCATGGCAAAGACCGCCACACAGCAGCCCAACACCCATTTGCCCACACGGCGAAACACCAGCGCGTAGAGGATATTGGCCACATACTCCCACTGCAGTGACCATGCAGGGCCGTTGAGCGGGTTGGTCTCAGCCCACCCACGGATGTCCATCCCCGTGCCTATCGGTATCATGGTGCAGCACCATACCATACACAGCAGCACCATCCACACATCGGTGTCAGCAATGAGCGGGAATGTCTCCCCCTCTTGCAGATAAAAGAGGAGCGCACCCAACACGGTGCCGAATATGACCATCGGGTGCAGACGCACCAGACGGCGCTTGAAGAAGCTGCGCACCGTCATGCGGTCCCAGCGGTCGTCATAGGCATAGCCGATGACAAAGCCCGACAGCACGAAAAAGAAATCGACTGCCAGATAGCCGTGGTTGAGCGGCTGGTTAGTACCGCCATGAAAATAACTCTCCAACAGGTGGTAGGCCACTACCAGCACGGCTGCCACGCCGCGCAGCCCATCCAGAATCTCGTAACGCGGCTTGGAAGCCAGATAGATGTCGCTTGTTCTCATTACTTCTATACATTAGTACTATTGTATTACACATCCTGCGCTCACGACGCTATTTCTCCTTACTCATGGCCTCTTTCATGGTTTCCTTGCGAAAGGTAAAGACCTGATTGAGGATCCCAAACGACAAGGTCTTGGTCTCGCCGTCCATGCGTATCTTGCCCACGCTGCAGACCACATAGTTGTCTATCTCCAACTTGCTGTCGAGATACACATCGGCCATCTTGGAGACGAAGAGCGCCCCCAAGAGCCCCAGCGCACTGTCCTCGCCATTCTTTTCCTCCACAGCGTTGGCCAGCGTAGTCCTGATCTTATCCGCATGTGCCTCCTTGCCGGGGCATGTCAGCGCCAGCAAGAGGATGAGGACACCCACGGCTCCCCATCCGATGATATGCTTGTTCATGATACGTTTGCCGATAATCAGTTGTGTACCAGTGTGCCAATATCCTCACCTTCCATCACCTTCTTCAGGTTGCCCACCACATCCATATTGAATACATAGATGGGCAGGTTGTTTTCCTTGCACATCGTGGTGGCGGTGAGGTCCATCACGCGCAGGTTGCGAGTATAGATCTCGTCGAAGGTGATGTCATGAAACTTGGTCGCCGTGGGATCTTTCTCTGGATCGGCGGTGTAGATACCGTCCACGCGGGTACCCTTGAGCATCACGTCGGCCTCGATCTCGATGCCGCGCAACGAAGAACCCGTGTCGGTGGTGAAATAGGGGCTGCCCGTGCCACCCGAGAAGATGCACACCCTGCCGGCCTCCATCGACTCGATGGCCTTCCACTTGCTGTAAAACTCGCCGATGGGCTCCATGCGGATGGCGGTAAGCACGCGGGTCTTCACGCCGATGGCCTCCAGGGCCGAACTGAGCGCGAGCGAGTTGATGACCGTGGCACACATGCCCATCTGGTCGCCCTTGACGCGGTCGAAACCTTTCTGACTGCCACTGAGTCCACGGAAGATGTTGCCGCCACCGATCACGATACCGATCTGTACCCCCATCTCGTGTACCTCCTTGATCTGCCGGGCATAGTCGGCCAGTCTTTCGGGGTCGATACCGTAACTCTGTTTACCCATCAGGCTCTCGCCGGAGAGCTTGAGAAGAATCCTTTTGAATCTTGCCATAACGTTATGCTTTTATATTGATACTATGATTGTTCAGATGATATAGGCCACCTCCTTGAAACCGTAGGTGCGCACACGCCCGTCGCGGTCGCGGAGCACCAGCCGGCCGTCGGGCTCCACATGGTCGAGACAGGCTTCGAAACGCCCCTCCTCGTCACGATAGGCATGGTAGCCCTCGCGGCGGTAGAGCGCGGCATGATAGCGCCGGCCCACCTGCTCATAATCGCCGCTCAGCACCAACCCATAGTAGTGCCCGAAGGCGGTAAGGATGCGCTGGAGCACCTCCTCTACAGGCACCTCGTGACCCAGAATCTGGTAGAGCGATACCGGATTGGGCGCATCGATCGCAAAACGGTGCTGATTGATATTGATGCCTGTACCGAGAATCATGCGGCGCAGTCCCTCGCGCCCCACAGCAGCCTCGATGAGGGTGCCGCTGATCTTGCTGTCGTGCCAATACACATCGTTGGGCCACTTGAGCGCGAAGCCGTCGGCATAGCCATCGAGCGCCTCTTTCACCGCCAGCGCCTCGGCCATGGAGAGCACATACTGCGAGGCCACAGGCACGGTGGTGGGATAGATCAGCAAGGAGAAGAGCAGGCTGTCTCCGGCCCGGTCGTGCCACCGGTTGCCCCCCTGTCCGCGCCCTGCCGTCTGGTGACGGGCTGTGACCACCACCATGTCCTCATCGGGAGCCTCGTGGTAGTCGTGCAGATAGCGGTTGGTGGAGTCCACCTCGTCGAGCTTGATGATCTTCGTGCGCATCATTGGGGTCTAAAGCAGGAGCGGATTAAAGGCATCGGGCAGATGGTCTATGCGGCAGTGGGCCTCGTCGGTGCCCACCACCGTCACCACATCGAACCGAATCTCGGCATCGATGGCACGCTGTTTCACATACGCATTGGTGGCCACCGCCAGGTGGTGCATCTTGCGCTTGTCGATGGCTGTCAAGGGGTCGGCAGCCTCGTCGTCGGCTCGGGTCTTCACCTCTGCCACCACCATCAGCGACTGGTCTTCGCTGATAGCGACAATGTCCAGATCGCGGTTGCCATAGCGCCAGTCGGTCTCCTTGATGACGAATCCCAAACCGCGCAGATAGGTAGCCGCCACCTCTTCGCCCCATTTGCCCAGATCATTGTGTGCCGCCATGCGCTCTATCCATTCCAGATAATATGCACAAAAATACGATTTTTCCGCCATTCTTACAATAAAAAGCCGTACTTTTGTACAAACAAAAGCAACAACCACCCTATAACCGACAACCCCATGACAACGGAAGAACAACAGAAGACCGACGAGCTGTGGATGGGCAAGGCACTCGTGGAGGCCCATGCCGCGCTCGAAGCAGGCGAGGTGCCCATCGGGGCCGTCATCGTATGCCAAGGGCGCATCATCGCACGCGCCCACAACCTGACCGAAACGCTGCACGATGTGACCGCACATGCCGAGATGCAGGCCATCACGGCGGCGGCCAACCAGTTGGGCGGCAAGTATCTCACGGGCTGCACGCTCTACGTGACCGTGGAGCCCTGTGTGATGTGTGCCGGCGCCATAGGGTGGGCACAACTGTCGCGCATCGTCTACGGAGCACCCGACGAGAAGCGCGGATTCAGCGTCTACGCGCCCAAGGCCCTGCATCCCAAGGCTACCGTGACATCGGGGGTGCTCGGCGAGGAATGTAAACAACTCATGCAATCGTTTTTCAGACAGAAGCGATAGGTGGCTTCGGGTTGCGCCCAAAGCCACCTATCATGACCGTACGGCAAATGCCGTTCGACCGTATGGCAAATGCGATACGCCCGTATTCCAAATGCCATACGCCCGAACGGCATTTGCCGTACGGTGTCCAAAAGACCTTATTGCTCCTTGTTTTTGGTACCCACAGTCCGAAGAGGCTCCACCTTGCGCAACTGCACTTGGCGCACGTAGAGGCGGTTCTGGTAGCTATGGTTGGCAGCGATGGTGAGGGTGAGTTCGCCCCCGTCGTGGTGGAACGGCTGGGAGACATGGTAGGTGAAATGCTGGCGCCCACCATCGGCAAACTTGTGCCATGAAGCACTGTCGGGTTGGGCCAGGATGGGCAACTGTGCGCCCTCCTCCCACGTGAGCGACTGGAGTTTGACACCCTCGGATGCCGGATCGATGACCGCCAAGGGAGCGGCATCGGCATCAGTCTTGGTCACCGTGATGGCGGCACCCTGCCCATAGGTCTCAGTGAGCGATTCGAGCACGTAGTCGCCCTGCTCATAGTACATGCTGCGCACCAGACAGAAGTCCATGGGCTTGGTACTGTCATCGCGGACGATACGCAGCGCATACGGAGGCAGTCCGGCATAGCCTGTACGCGACTCGGTGACATAGTCCTCTACATTGTCCAAGCGTGTAAGCGACCAGCCCAGTTCGTCGAGGCAACGCCACTGGTAGCTGTTGTCGAGCGAGATGCCGTTGCGGGTGGCCTCGACCTTGCGCACCTCGTCCCAATAGGCATCGATACGCATGGAGACAAAGATGGCGGCAAAGATCGTGATGGCCAGGGTCACCACCCAGATGGCCAGCGATGTGAACACCACGCTGGAGGGCAAGGGCTCGCGGGAGGTGCGCACAAAATGCCAGATGGCCCACAGGGTGATACCCAGAAAGACGGTGGCGGCCATCAGTCCCACGATGAGCAGGGGGCCACCGGTAGATACCGACTCGACAAACTGCTGTGCACCGCTATGGGACATGGGCAAGAGGGTGGCGCTGCCGCCTAACATGACAGAGAGCGCCAACACGAGCACGAACACCAGACACACCAGCAGGGCCACGATCGGCAAGGCCAGCATGACCAGCACCGAGGCAAAAATCAGGCGCAGGCAGCCCATGCTGCGGCGGGGTGCAGGCTGTACGGCTGCTGCGGTCTGCTCCTCCGAGTCGCTCACAATCTGCTCTTTCAGGTTCTCGGGAGTGACCTTGCGCCCCTTCATGCGCAACTTGTCCTCGGGGGTGGTGGCAGGCGGAACGATGATCCACAGCATAATGTAGAGCGCGGGAATGGCGATGTTGAGAAAATCGGGCAGGAAATGGTAATGGAGCGACCCGAAAATCAAGGCAAGTGCCACGGTGCCCAATCGCCAGAACACGACATCGCCTTTGCCGAAATAGCCGGCCAGTCCAGAGCACACGCCGCCCAACAGCTTGTCTTGCGTATTGCGGTAGAGACGGTGCTCACGCAGGTGGCTGACCACTTGGTCGCACAGGGCACTCCATCGGCCGCGCGGCTCGCCGGCCGCTTCGTGTGTCTCGGGCTCCTCGGCCTGCTCGGTCTGGGCGGCTGCCTCATCGCTGATTTCGGCCGCGTTGCCTATCTTGTCGATAATCTCCTTGACCGTCTCTATACTGACGGCCTCCATACCCTGCTCGCGGTACTGCCAAAGCAGTTCGGCCACCCGATGCTCGATGTCGTCGGCTATCTCATCGCCTCCATCCTGTGCCTTAAAATAGTTTTTCATACTCTGGAGGTAACTCTCCAGCAGGTTGTAGGCATCTTCGTCTATGGCATAGATGGTGCCGAAAATGTTGATGGAAATATTCTTTTTCATAAGATGATTGTTTATTTCTCTGTTAAGGTACGATAATTGTTTTGTAAGATGCCGACCGTGTTGGCCAGTTCATTCCAGCTTGCGTCGAGCTGCTCCAGAGCCTGCTCACCCTCGTCGGTAAGCGAGTAATACTTACGGGGAGGTCCCTGTCGGCTCTCTTGCCACTCGTACTTGAGCCATCGGTCGCGCTTGAGACGGTTAAGGAGGGGATAGAGCGTGCCCTCGACGACAATCATCTCGGCCTCCTTGAGCCTGGAGATGATATCGTTGGCATACATGGACTGATGCCGGAGCAGGAGAAGTATGCAATACTCGAGCATACCCTTGCGCATCTGCGATTTGGTGTTGTCTGCATTTGCCATATTTGTGGTTACCATTTGGTTTACGGCCACAAATATAGGCATTATTTGGTACATTGCATTACAAAGTAGCTGTATTTTAACATTGTTTACACATCAGAAGCGTAAAAAGACGACAACAGGGACAACTCATTTTATCATGACAACGGAAAGTTTTTTTATAAAGACGACAACTTAGACAACTTAGACAACAAGAAAAAGTTGTTTACGTTGTCACTGTTGTCGTTAGTTAATATAATGACGACAACTTAGACAACTGGGACAATAAGAAAAAGTTGTATATGTTGTCTCTGTTGTCGTTCATATAAAGACGACAACTTAGACAACTTAGACAACAAGAAAAAGTTGTTTATGTTGTCTTGGTTGTCGTTCATATAATTTGAGTTGTCGTTAATAATACACCTTATAATATATAGGCCAGCATCACCATCAGCGCAATGCGGCTCCTATGCCTTTGGAGGCGAAGTATTTTTGGAAGAAGAGCAACTGATAGTCGATGGCATTGTGCCAATACTGGGGATTGTGGGCACCGGGACGGAGCGTGAAATCGTGGTCAATGCCTCTGCCCAGAAGCCTTTCGTGCAAGGTCTTGTTGACTTCGAGGAAGAAATCGCCCTCGCCACAGTCGATGATGATGGAGAGGTCGCCATTGTTGATACGATTAATCTGGTTTACGACCACATGGTCGTCCCATCGCTTGCGATTGGCAGCCATTTCGCCAAGACTGAGCCTGATTTCCCAATTGCGGGGGAAAGGACGGAAGTCTACACCGCCGCTCATGCTGCCACAGGCACCATAGACATCCTTGTGACGGAAAGCCAGATAAAGAGCACCGTGGCCTCCCATGCTCAGACCGGTAACGGCCCTGCCTTCGCGCTTGGGTACCGTGGGATAATGGGCATCAATATAGCGCACAAGTTCGGCAGAGGTGAAGGTCTCATACTGCAACTTCTTGTTGATAGGACTGTCGATGTACCATGAGTTGAGCGCGTCGGGCGTGACAAAGATCATGCCTTTCTCATCGGCAATCTCGGGCAGAGTGGATTTGACCTTCTCCAGCCAATATTTGCAGTTGCCGGTGGCACCGTGGAGCAGGTAGACCACAGGATAGCGCGCATCCTTGTTTTTGCGGATCTGGGTAGGGGTAATCACCACGGTCTTGATGTCTTTGTTCATCACATCACTGTGTACAAGCACGGTATCGACGTTGCCCGATCGTGCGGCAAGCGCCAGTGCCAACGTCAGGAAAATCATTGAGATTTTTTTCATAAACTTGTTTTTTTCATGTTTTTATAGCGACAAAGTTAGCAAAATATTCATAGACCGCCGAAAACAATATAGGTATTTTTTTGTTTGCAAAGGAAAATTTCGTAACTTTGTGGGGTATCAATTCTATCTTGTATGCAAAAAAGCAAATATCTGGTAACCAACGAGCGCGACTTGCTCTGGGGACTGACCGTGAACACTATCGGCTACGAGGAAATAGCACCCGGCGAGGACTATCCGACCAAGGAAGGGCACGCTGACGGTTACTATTTTGACGTGAAGAAGGGTCGGGAACTGAACGAATACCAGATGCTTTATGTGACAAGAGGCGAAGGCATCTTCGAATCGACCAACCAGAAACCCGTGAAGGTGCGAGAAGGCGACATCTTCTTGCTCTTCCCCCATGAATGGCACACCTACAAGCCTGTGGACAGCGTGGGATGGCACTGCTACTGGTTAGGATTCAAGGGCAGAAACATGGACGACCGTGTAAGGGCCGGCTTCCTCTCGCCCCAGCATCCCATCTATCACGTGGGTTTCTCGGACAACATCATCAGGCTGTTTGATTCTGCCTACAAGTGCGCTTTGCAGGAAGAGGCCTACTCGCAGCAAGTGTTGGCAGGCATCGTCAACCACCTTATCGGCACGATGTACTCGCTGGAGCGCAACATCATGTGGGGAAAGAACAGCGAGCATGTGGATATGATCAACCGGGCACGCCTGATTATGCGTAGGGAGGTAGAGGGCGACCTCACTATCCAGCAGATAGCGGAACAACTGGGGGTGAGCTATTCGAGTTTCAGAAAACTCTTCAAAGAGTACACGGGCATCTCTCCAGCTCTCTATCTGCAAGACCTGAAACTGCAAAGAGCCAAGGAACTGCTTTCGACGACCGACATGATCATCAAGGAGATTGCCTATAAGCTGAACTTTGATTCTCCCGACTACTTCTCTTCGAAGTTCAAACTCAAGACGGGACTGAAACCCAGCGATTTCAGAAACATGGAACGTTAAGACAAATTTGTTAAATCATCATACCTAAACCAATATGAAAAGTATAGTAGACTGTCGTCCTCAACTGAAAGAGGAAATCGACAAGATTGCAGAAGTGGCCGGTTATCTCTGGCAGAACGGATGGGCCGAGAGAAACGGCGGCAACATCACTGTGAACATCACCGAATACGTGGACGAGGAGATCAAACATCTGCCCGCCATCAGTGAAATCAAACCGATAGGCGTGAAACTGCCCTACCTGAAAGGCAAGTATTTTTACTGCAAGGGTACCGGAAAGCGCATGAGAGACTTGGCCCGCCGCCCGCTGGAAAACGGTAGTGTAATCCGTATCCTCGATGACTGCGAGAGCTATGTCATCATAGCCGACAATCCCGTACAGCCCACATCGGAGCTGCCCAGCCACCTGAGCGTGCACAACCGCATGATAGAAAAGGGTTCGCCCTATACAGCTACGGTACACACCCACCCCATCGAACTGGTAGCCATGAGCCACAGCAAGAAGTTTATGGAGAAAGACGTGCTCACCCATATCCTATGGAGCATGATTCCCGAGACCAAGGCTTTCTGCCCGCTCGGCCTGGGCGTAGTGCCCTACGCATTGCCCGGAAGCATGGAACTGGCAGAGGGAACACTGAACGAACTGGAAGACTACGACGTGGTATTGTGGGAAAAGCATGGTGTCTTCGCCAAAGGTCTCGACGCGATGGATGCCTTTGACCAGATTGACGTGCTCTCAAAGAGTGCTAAAATCTACATCAATGCCAAGTGCATGGGCTATGAACCTGACGGCATGAGCGAAGAACAGCTCAAAGAAATGTCGGTAGCATTCAACTTGCCGAAGTAATCACTGCAATCCATAAAAAAACCAACCTTCCCCGTTTGGGAAAGGTTGGTTTTTTTATGGTTTATCTCTTGGGCTTAGCGCTTGGAAAGCACATCCTTCTCATACTGCTGTACGTCGGCCAGATAGCTTTCGCCTACAGGCACATTGTTCTTCAAGTTGAAGTAGTCGTAGACAGCACCCATCGGCAACATCTTGGCCTCTTCCAACAGGGCAAGACGCTCAAATCCTCTTCCTTCGGCTTCGTACTTGCGGAGGGTAGCCAGCGGCTCGAGCAGGGCCTGAAGCAGACACTTCTGGGCTGCACGCACACCTATGATGTAGGCTCCGATTCGGTTGATGGAAGCATCGAAATAGTCGAGACCGATATGGGCACGATTGAGTGCATCGGCACGCACCAGTTCGGTAAAAAGATTGCGTGTATTGTCATCATAGAGCGTCACATGGTCTGAATCCCAGTGCATGGGACGGCTTACATGCAACATCAACTCAGGCACATACAGCAACAGACTCGAAACCATGTCGCCCACGTTCTCGGTCTGCTCATAATGACCGGTATCGAGCGTGTACATCACATTGTTCTTGGAGCAATAGCCAGCGTAGAAATCGTGTGAGCCAACGGTGTAGGCTTCCAATCCGATACCGAAAAGCTTGGCCTCCAAGCAAGGTTTCATATCAGGCAGGTCTTCTGCCAGAATCTCATCCAGACTTTCCTTGAGAATCTGGCGATAGCGATAACGCTCCACCGTATAGTCCTTGGAGCCATCGTGCACCCAGATGTTCATGATACAGGGATCGCCCTGTGCCTTACCCATCGCATCGGCGATACGACGGCAACGCTTGGTGTGCTCAATCCAAAACTCACGGATGCCCTTGTCGGGGTTGGACAGCGAGAGGTCGCCGCTCTTAGGATGTGAGAAGCTGGTAGAGTTGAAGTCCAACTTCAGATTGTGCTCCTTTGCCCACTGCATCCATCCTGCAAAATGAGATGCTTCCACCTCGTTGCGGTCTACAAACTTGTCACCAAATTCTCCATAGATTTCATGAAGGTTGACACGGTAAGTTCCAGCCAACAGAGACTGCACTTTCTCAAGGTCAGTCCTCACTTCGTCTATGTTGCGTGCTCTTCCTGGATAGTTACCTGTGGTCTGGATTCCTCCAGAGAGCGCCTCATTGCGCTCAAATCCCACAACGTCGTCGGTCTGCCAACAGTGCAAGGAGATGGGAGTCTTCTCCAATATTGCAATCGCCTTGTCTGTGTCAACTCCCAATTCTGCATAGCGCTCCTTTGCTATGGCATAGTTTTTTTCAATGGTTTCTTTTTTCATGATTTTTTATTCTTTAGGTTCAAATCTTGCGAGTTCGATCGAGTTGGCTATGATACTTCGCATCTCCCAGACATCGCCTACCTCACCGGCAGCCTTGGCCTGGAGCATGATATTGCCCAATGCTGTTCCCTCCTGCGGTCCTGCCAAAACGGTCACACCGCAAGCATTGGCGGTGAGCTGGTTAAGGAATGCATTGCGCGAACCTCCTCCAATAATATGGAGCACATTGATATCAAACGGTGCAAATTCTTTGAGATAGCCAAAGATTTCTTTATAACGCTGAGCCAATGACTCAAATATACAACGGATAATCTGGGCGTGGCCTTCGGGCACCGGCATTCCGTGGTCACGGCAATACTGCTGGATAGCTCCCACCATCGACTCCGGATTGGCAAATACGGGATCATCGGGAGCGATGATGCTCTCTGTACCAGACAGGGCAATAGCCTCTTTCTGCAGCTCGGCATGTCCCAGATGTTTGAGATCGGTCCACTCCAGACGACAACGCTCATACAGCCACATACCGCAGATGTTCTTCAAGAAGCGTGTGGTTCCCTCAATACCGCCCTCGTTGGTGAAATTGAGTGTATAGCTCTTGTCATTGATGATGGCGTGCGGCGCCTCGATACCCATCAGACTCCATGTACCACTGCTCAGATAAGCAAAATGCTTGTCACGGGCCGGCACTGCAGCCACAGCGCTGGCCGTATCGTGCCCAGCCACAGAGACCACGGGGATGGCTCCCAGACCTGTCAGCTTCTGCACTTCCGGCGTAAGCGTGCCTATCACGGTTCCAGGATGTGTCAGTTCGCCGAATTGGTCACGACGCAATCCCACGCTTTCGAGCAAAGTCTCGTCCAAATCGCCTGTTTCGGGATTGAGTATCTCTGATGTAGAGGCTATCGTGTACTCGCACACGGCCTTGCCGGTCAATACATAACTGAGGGCATCGGGCATAAAGAGGATTTTCTTGGCATTCTTCAACGCCGAGTTGCCCAACTCACGCATGGTGTACAACTGGAACAGCGAATTGAAGTTCATCAACTGGATTCCCGTGCGCCGATATACCTCCTCGCGGCTCACTTTCTCCTCGAAATAGCGCTCCATCATGCCCACAGTGTGAGGGTCGCGATATGCCAACGGGTTGCGCAACGGCTGCCCGTCTTCACCAATGCAAACGAAATCGCATCCCCAGGTGTCCACACCGATGCTCTGGATGTCTATCTTACGTTCTGCCACGACCTTCAGACCTTTGATGATCTCATTATAGAGCGCAAAGAAATCCCAATAGAAATAGCCTCCGACATTGATCAGCGGGTTGCCGAAACGGGTCAGCTCTTCCAGTTCTACACGGTCTTCTGACAATTTACCCAAAATGGTACGACCACTGGTGGCACCAAGGTCTACAGCAAAATAGTATTTCATATTCTTCATGATCTAACGAAAAGATTAATTGTGCAAATGTATATGAATATCTAATATAAAAACCTTATTTTTTGACCTAAAAACCTTTGGTTTTGACTTTTTGGACAACTTTATTCGCCCATAGCCATCATTTTGTATAGTGTTCTATCTCAAGTAAGATGTAAAAGGGACAAGGGCACTATTGCCGTCCGCCTCATCCCTTCTACATCTGGATGATTCAGCCGATTGGCATCATTTCACCAAGATAACGAGATACTTGCTGGTGGACCAGAATATCTGCGGATTGCTGATGCGCAGCACATACTGGTTGTTGGCATCTCTGGCAAGCGTGTAACTGCTCGACGGATGCATGGTGAGCACACGCGCCGACTTGGAATAGAGTTTGATTTCCTTGTCTACCCGTATATCGATTTTTGTAAAATAACTCTTATTGAAATTAGACTGCAAGACCTTGCCGTCTACGAGGATATGCTGCTCTTTCAGTTCCTTCTTGGTACCGAAGACAAACCAAGCTGTATTCAACTGCTTATTCTGGTTGCTGATGGTCTGCGATTTCTCTTGCGTTTCGGTCTTCAGATTCTCCACATTCGTATTGAGATTGCTGATTTTCTCATCAAGTTGTGCAATATGGATGTCTTTCGAATCAAGTTCTGCCCGCAGCTGCTGCAACTGCTGCTCTTTTTCATCCAACTGTTGTGTGAGCGATTCGATGGTTTTCCGCAACTCGTCACCATTGAATCTGCTTTCCCTCAGCTGTTGTTGCAGCTTCTTAATCAGTTCGCGGTTGTGCGCCATGGTGTTGGCAATGAAGCGGATGTTCTCCTTGATCTGCACAGACTTGCTGGAGCCCTCGCCGTTTTTGGCAACACTAAGCCGGTTCTCAGCTTCATTGATTTCCCTGAGACCCTCCTGAATCTCATTCAGGGTGCCCATCATATCATTGATTTCATTGTCGCGCTGGGCAATGATACGCTGCAACGAGTCAGTCTGCTCCATACCTGCAACATTCGGCGTTGCTTTTCTTTCTGTACATGAGCCCAACACCAATAGTATCAGACATGCAAGATACTGTAACCTTCTCATAATATTTCTTTTTTGATTTTCCTGTCATAACCGGCCACCACAATGACAAATTCGCCTCGTGGCGCCGTATCTGTAAAATGGGCGATCGCCTCGGCCAATGTTCCCCGCACATGCTCCTCGTGCACCTTGGATATCTCTCGCGCCACACTCACCTGCCTGTCCGGGCCAAACACCTCGGCAAACTGTTGCAAGGTCTTCAACACGCGATAAGGCGACTCGTAAAACACCATCGTGCGAGGCTCCTCACGCAACGATTCCAACAATGTCTGCCGGCCTTTTTTCTGGGGCAAGAAACCCTCGAAACAGAAACGGTCACAAGGAAGTCCCGACGAGACAATGGCCGGAATGCAAGCCGTGGCACCCGGCAGGCACTGTACGGTGACACCCGCCTTGGCAGCCTCCCGCGCCAGATAGAATCCCGGATCGCTGATGCCGGGCGTGCCTGCATCGCTCACCAGCGCCACCGTCTGTCCGGCTTTGAGGCGCTCCACGATGCCCGAGGCTGTCCCATGCTCATTAAACTTATGGTGCGCCACCAGATGATTCTTGATGTCAAAATGGCGCAGCAGGTTGCCCGAAGTACGGGTGTCTTCTGCCAACACCACATCAGCTTCTTTCAATATCCGGATGGCCCGCAGGGTCATATCCTCCATATTTCCGACGGGAGTCGGTATGATATACAATACACCCATATAGGTTGCAAATATAATTAAATAATCCTCTCAAACAAAAAAACAGGTTATTTCTTTGCAATTTTTAAAACGTCTTTGTAATTTTGCACCACTATGATGGAAAGCTTATACAGGGAACCTCACCGCCCCGGACGCATCGAGGTGGTATGCGGGTCGATGTTTTCGGGAAAGACAGAGGAACTGATCCGCCGCATGAAGCGCGCGAAGTTTGCCAAGCAGAAGGTTGAAATCTTCAAACCTTCCATAGACACACGTTATTCTGACGACGACGTGGTGAGTCATGACCACAACGCCATCCCGAGCACACCTATCGATTCTTCCGCCTCCATCTTGCTGCTCTCCTCCGACATCGACGTGGTGGGAATAGACGAGGCCCAGTTTCTGGACAATGGACTTGTCGATGTATGTAACCAGTTGGCCAACCGCGGAGTAAGAGTGATTGTGGCCGGACTCGACATGGACTTCCGTGGCCAGCCCTTCGGCCCCATGCCGGCCCTCTGCGCCATCGCCGACGAGGTGACCAAGGTACACGCCGTCTGCGTGAAGTGCGGCGCGCTGGCCTATGTGAGCCACAGGCTGGTGAAAAACGACCGCCGCGTGATGCTGGGCGAGGCACAAGCCTACGAACCACTCTGCCGCGACTGCTACCAGAAAGCCATTTCCGAAGAATCCACCCCTCAAACATAAGATTATGAGCAACCAAATCACCTTCGACAAGTTCATCCGCTGGTCTGGTGTCATTCTCATCACCCTGTCGGTACTCTATCTGGTCAATTATCTGGCCGGAGTGCTCCTGCCCTTTGTCGTAGCATGGCTCTTCGCCTACCTGCTCTACCCCATCGTACAGTTTGTGCAATACCGCATGCGGGTCAAGATACGCGCCGTCGCCATCATCATCACCCTGATACTGGTCGTTGCCGTCATCGGTGGAATCGTCTATCTCATCATCCCACCCATGTTGGAACAATTCCAGAAGCTGGGAGAGATTCTCACCCGATGGGTGTACCACACCACCCACACCAACGACCTGTCTGCCACCATCTCCCAATGGTTAGACCAGCATCGGACCGATATAGAGCGTTTTTTCCGCAGCGACGATTTCAGCAAGGCCATCAAGGCAGCCATGCCCAAGATATTCACGTTCGTGGGTCAGACAGCCAGCATCATCATGAGCATCGTCGCCTCCATGATTACCTTATTATATATGTTCTTCATCCTGCTCGACTACGAGTATCTCACGGCCAACTGGATACGCATCTTCCCCAAGAAGAACCGCCCGTTCTGGCATGAGCTGATGAAAGACGTGGAGCGCGAGCTCAACAATTATATCCGTGGGCAAAGCATGGTGGCGCTCTGTATGGGCATCATGTTCTGTATCGGTTTCACCATCATGGATTTCCCGATGGCCATCGGTCTCGGCATCCTCATCGGCATCATGGATCTGGTGCCCTATCTGCACACCTTCGCCCTCATACCCACTGCCTTTCTGGCCATGCTCAAGGCAGCCGACACAGGCCAAAACTTCTGGTTGGTCTTCGGATTGGCCGTCGGGCTCTTCATCGTCGTGCAAATCATCACCGACATGGTGGTCACCCCGAAGATCATGGGCAAGGCCATGGGACTCAACCCGGCCATCCTCCTGCTCTCACTCTCGGTCTGGGGAGCCCTGCTCGGCTTCATCGGCCTCATCATCGCCCTGCCCCTCACCACCCTCCTCATAGCCTATTGGGGACGATACGTAACCAAGGAGAATGCCCCCAATACGGTGGAAGATAAAGAAAAAACAGAAAAAAGCGAAGAATAATTTGTCCAATTCAAAAGAATGTTGTAAATTTGCACTCGCTTTCACAAAAGAAGCAAAACATGAACGAAAGACTCGCTAGCTCAGCTGGTAGAGCACAACACTTTTAATGTTGGGGTCATGGGTTCGAGCCCCATGCGAGTCACAACAAGGATGGCCACAAGCCATCCTTGTTTTATTTTATACACCTTTCCACTCTATCCGCATGACACTTTCGCGGGCAACATTGGCCCTCACCCTATGAGGGCATTCATCGAACCCACGTTGTTTTTTTCGCAAAAATAATGAGATTTTGTTTGGGAAAACCAATTATTACCTGTATATTTGCCACACAAATATAAATGATGGTTTATATAAACATCCGTTTACATTATGAGATTCTACGACCGTAAGAACGAAATAGAAATACTACATGAGAATGAACGGCAGGCATGCTGCTCAGCAGTATTCACAGTGCTCACAGGAAGACGCCGAGTGGGCAAGACATCACTCGTAGTCCACGCCATGGAGGGTACCGAATGGGCATACCTGTTCGTTTCCAAGGACAGCGAGGCTGCACTTTGCCAAAAGTTCCAACACGAATTGGAGAAACGTGTCGGAATACATGTGTATGGTCAAGTGGCAAAGTTCAGAGAATTGTTCAAAGTGATTATGGAGGAATCTACACACCGCCACTTCACGGTTGTGATAGACGAGTTTCAGAATCTGTATAAGATAAATCCAGCCATTTTCAGTGAGATGCAAGACCTCTGGGACAGACACCACAGCCGTTCCAGACTCAATCTCATCGTTAGTGGAAGTATCCAGTCTCTTATGAAACGGATTTTCGAGGATGCCAACGAACCTCTTTATGGCAGACCGACATCCAAATTCACCCTACGACCATTCACCATAAATGTACTCAAAGAGATATATCGCGACCATTGCCCAAACTTCTCAAACGACGATTTGCTATGCCTGTACATGCTGACCGGAGGCGTGGCAAAATATGTGGAACTGTTGATGGACAGCAAATGTTTCACCAAAGTGAAGATGCTCAACAATGTATGTCGGCAAGACTCTTATTTCCTCAGCGAGGGACGCGATTTAATGAATCAGGAATTCAGCGACGACAGTGTGACATACTTCTCCATTCTGCAACTCATTGCCAGGGGCATGACAAGAAGAGCCGACATCGACGGGGCTTTGATGAAAGACACAGGGACGTTTCTTCAAAACCTCGAACGTGACTTCCGTATCATATCACGCATCAAGCCGCTACTGTCCAAACCCAACAGCAAAACATCTTCTTACGAAATATCCGATCAATTCCTGAGATTCTGGTTCAGATTTGTCTGTCCATACCAATCGCTCATCGAGAGACAGCAGTTTAGTTTATTGCGCAGCAACATCGATACCCACTACGATGTTTTCTCCGGACGCTCCTTAGAAATGTATTTCCAAACACAGCTGATGGAGTCGGGCAAGTACACCCAAGTGGGCAATTGGTGGGACCGCAAGGGAGAAAACGAGTTGGACATCGTGGCAATCAACGAGTTTGACCATACCGGAATCGTTGCAGAAGTAAAACGAAATCCCGACAAGACAAGTATGCTGAAACTTAAGGAAAAACTATCCGCACTGCCAAAAGAAAGTTTCGGGAAATATAATCTTTCGCTTCAGGCATTGTCTCTTGAGGATATGTAAAACATGAGTTGCAACTGTTTAGGTTGCCTTCACGGGCAAAGGATTTCAAGCATTGACCACATACAAACTACCCCACAAATATAAATGACAATTTATATAAACGGTCGTTTACATAATTCACCTATCCATGCTATCACCCTGTCTCCCAACGCCTTCACTACCACAGCACCCACATACGTCACCGCCAACAGCAATGCGTATATCAGCAGAGGATATTGCAAGCCATAAAAGAAGTCACGGAAGAGGTAATAGCAAAACCAGGTATGAATGAGCCACATTTCCATCGAATACTTCCCCAAATGCGCCAATATCTTGTCCGTCAAGGCACCCCGTTTCATCAACAGCACCAATACGATAAAGAAAAAAGTGTAAAACGGCCCATAGACCGAGGTGTTAATCACGCATCTTGATACAATCAAGATACAGAGGCATAGGAGAGGATATATGTATGTATGTATGTATGTATGTATGTATGTATGTATGTACGTACGTACGCCAGTTCGCTTGCGCACCAGCCCTGCATAGGCTGCACGCCACCTGTCTATCACACCCGTACGCATGGCCATCGCCCCCAACGTGAATGCAAAAAGCAGATTGAGATACAATACCGGCAAGTACAAGTAAGGATTGGTGTACAGATACTTACTGCCATAGCGAGAGATGACATATCCCACACATAGGTTGATAAAAAAAGTCACGCCCAACACATATCTTGTACGATACTTGTCCATCCACGCAAACAACCGTTTCGACGACAGCGACAACAATACGTATGGCAACAGGAACCAGCACTCGCCATTCCACGTGGTATAGAAACCCGTCACATTATATATCACCGTTTTCCAAGAGCCCGGATAAGCTCCCGATGCAGCCACATAATGCCCAAGGGTGACAAATACCAACAAGATAATCCAATAATGGACAAACAGTTTCAACACCCGCGTATAGTGATGCCTGTCCGAGCCCTTCCTACACACATAATACAAGCCATAACCGCCACAAAAAAGATAAAAACTCACCGGGTTTGCAGCTCTCGTCAGTACCCCTACCAAGGGCGCATCTCCTATCCAAAACAGATGATGCAATGCAGCCACATCCTGACCTTGGTTAAAAAGATGCAGGAAGAGCATCATCAGTATGGCAATGCCCTTAATGACCTGTGTCTCTTGTTTACTCATGATTGTCTCTATTCACCTTAACCTAATCATATAGGATGCAAAGATAGCGATATTAAACGAGTTGCCCAAAATTATTGCAGCATAATTACCTCTCTGCCCCCTTTCTCCATTGCCAAACGACACTACCCAACGTACAGTCAAAGTCACCCCACATGACCTTTACGAGACCTAAACGCCATGATTAGCCGCATAAAGGTGGCATTTAGCACCCGTAAATGCCACGTTTAGGTTTGGCGGGGATGCCCTTCTCCTTTCCGTAGGGTGATACGACAACCAAGACAACAGAAGACAACCCGAACCATGGCAAGGGTTGTTGATGTTGTCGCTGTTGTCGTTTGTTTTAAATATCGGCTGGACAATCACTTTGACTACCGCATTTGTAAAATAAAGTTAAACCGTTTTTCGTAGGCTATACATATTTCATATATTTTTTATTTTTGCATAGACAAAGATGTTGTAAAGGCGGCGGTGACGGCTGGCACGCTTTTTGCAAGCAACCAAGAAAACAAATGTAGTTTACGATATGAATAAGAAAGAAGTACCCGTATTGCTGCTCACGGGCTATCTGGGCAGTGGAAAAACCACGTTACTCAACAGGATATTGGCCAACGAGCGCGGCATCAGATTTGCCGTAATTGTCAATGACATCGGCGAGGTGAACATCGACGCCGACCTCATCCAGAAGGGCGGTGTTGTGAACCAGCAAGACGACAGTCTGGTAGCCCTGCAAAACGGGTGCATCTGCTGTACACTCAAGATGGACCTGATCGAGCAGCTCCGCGAGATCACGGCAATGGAACGATTCGACTACATCGTCATCGAGGCGAGCGGCATCTGCGAGCCTGCACCCATTGCGCAGACCATCTGTTCCATCCCGGCGATGGGGCCACAATATATGGAGCACGGCATCGTGAGGCTCGACAGCATCGTGACCGTAGTAGACGCTCTGCGCATGCGCGATGAATTTGGCAACGGCGACCTGCTGACACGAGACAACATTGGAGAGGAAGACATAGAGAACCTGATTATCCAGCAGATTGAGTTTTGCAACATCATCCTGCTCAACAAGGCTTCCGAGGTGTCTGCCACCGAACTCGACCGCATCACCCACATCATCCGCGCTATCCAGCCCAAGGCCGACATCATAACCTGCGACTATGGCGACGTGGATCTGGACCGGCTGATAGGCACCCACCGCTTCGACTTTGACGAGGTAGCCACCTCGGCGGCATGGATCGACGCGATAGAGCACCACCACGACGGGGAAGAAGAGGACGACGATGATGATGATGATGATGAGGAGGAGGAGGCACATCACCACCACGACCATCACCATGAGGAGCATGAGCATCATGGGCACCATCATGACCACCACCACGACCATCACCATGAGGGCGGCGAGGTAGAGGAATACGGCATCGGCACCTATGTGTACTACCGCCGCGACCCGCTCGACCTGTCGCGCTTCGACGAGTTTGTGGCACGCAAGTGGCCGCGGAGTGTCATCCGCTGCAAGGGTATCTGCTGGTTTGTGGATGAGCCCGATACCTGTTACGTCTTCGAACAGGCCGGACGACAGATGGGACTGCGCAATGCAGGCCAGTGGTATGCCACCATGCCGGCCGACGAGCTGCAGGAGCTGATGGCGCGTGAACCCGGTCTGCGCCGCGACTGGGACGACCGCTACGGCGACCGTATGCAGAAGTTGGTCTTCATCGGCCAGCACCTGGACCGTGAGGCCATTGCCAAGGAACTGGACCTTTGTTTAAGTATAGAACCATGAACATGAAACGACTATTATTACTATTCGTAGCCATAGGGATAGTTGTTGGCTCCACAGCAGCCACCCAGCAGCCGCGCAAACGTGTGGCGGTAGTGCTGGCTGGTGGCGGTGCCAAAGGTATGGCACACATCGGCGCGCTCAAGGTCGTCGAGCGGGCGGGCATCCCCGTAGACATCATCACGGGTACGTCGATGGGCAGCATCATCGGCGGTCTGTATGCTATCGGATGGAACGCCGAGGCGATGGACTCGGTGGTAAGGCGGCAGGACTGGACTTTCCTGCTCTCCGACAATGACGACTATTACTCGCAAAATCTGGCCAACCGCAATAAGCAGAGCACTTATTTCCTCTCCAAATCGGTAAGCATAGGTGCGAAGACGCCGCACGAGATAGGCGGATTCATCTACGGCAAGAACCTGAGCCGACTTTTCGAGCGGCTCACGGCGGGATATACCGACTCCACAGATTTCTCCCGTCTGCCTATCCCCTTTGCCTGCGTGGCTACCAACATCATCGACAATACGGAGCACGATTTCCACAGCGGCCGACTGGCCGAAGCCATGCGCGCCAGCATGGCCATTCCGGGCGTGTTTACCCCCATCCGCATGGGTGACAAGATACTGGTAGACGGCGGCCTGCGCAACAACTATCCTGCCGACATCGCCCGTGAGATGGGAGCCGACGTTATCATCGGTGTCACGGTGCAGGGCGAGGAGAAGAAGGCCGACGAACTGGTCTCTGGCATGGATATCCTGGGGCAGATTGTGGATGTAAACTGCAAGAACAAGTACGACGACAACCTGGCCATCACGGATGTGCCCGTCCGCGTCAACACTACGGGCTACTCGGCCGCCAGTTTTTCTGCTGCCGCCATCGACACACTCATCCGTCGCGGAGAGGAGGAGGCGATGAAACATTGGGACGAACTGGTGGCACTGCGCAAGCAGCTGGAGTTGCCCGACGGTTACGCTCCCACGATCCTCCAACCCAATCCAGAGGCGACGCTGCCTCTGGAAACTACCATCCAGAAGGTGGAAGAGCGCCCAGCCTACGACAAGGTAACGGGCTATGCAGGTGCGCGGTTTGACACCGAGGAGATGCCTGCCCTGCAATTTTGTGGCGTGTACCAATCGGCCAAGAAGCCCATAGACGTGGAGGCCACCCTGCGGCTGGGCAAGCGTACCAAGGCAAGCATACTCGGCACATGGACCCTGCGAGGCATTGCCAAGACGGGGATAGGCTATTCGTTTGAATACAACGACATGGATATCAACGAGCAAGGAGACGACTTCTTGAGCACCACCTACGCCCATCATCAGGTTTCGGCAGGTATCATGGGCATGGGCATACGCAATCTGATTCTCGACCTGTCTGTGAGACTGGACTATTACGACTACCGCAAGCTGATGGTGTCGAGTTCGCGCTCCATGAGCGATTTGGGTATCGACAACGACCACTATATCAGCTATCATGCGTATCTGCATTACGACTCCGAAAACACGGGGACACTGCCCACACGAGGTGCCAAGTTTCAAGCTCGGTATGCTTACTTCACCGACAACTTTGCCGAATACCAAGGGCATGCCGGCTTCAGCGAACTGAGTAGTTTCTGGCGTATGTCGGCAAGCATCGGCCCGCGTGTCACGCTGCGGCCTATGCTGTACGGGCGGTTGCTCTTTGGCAGCGACATCCCTTACATCCGGCGCAATGCGATTGGCGGGTGCTGGTTTGGACATTATCTGGAGCAGCAGATGCCGTTTATGGGAATGGGGTATGTGGAACTGACGGACCCCATGTTTGTGGCTGCCCAACTCACCGTACAGACACAGATTGTCAAGAGTCACTATGTCTTGGCAGAGGCTTCGGCCGCACAGCATTCCGACAAGTTAGGTCGGTTGCTCAAGCATGGCCCGATGATGGGGTATCAATTGTCTTACATATACAAGACCATGCTCGGCCCTATCGGTGGCAGCGTAGGATATTCGAACCATACCGACAAGTTGTATTTCTATATCAATCTGGGATACAGGTTTTAAAAGTAAAAAGGTAAAGGGGTAAAAAGGTAAAAAGGT
>JBJEAU010000152.1:59836-81206 GCA_051869355.1 Prevotella sp.
CAAGGGGTACGGGCTTTGCCCAAGGGTATCTACTATCGCGTGATGGCCGAGGGCAAAGGCGACGGCGTGCATCCCACTGCCCGTAGCATCGTCACGGCACACTATACGGGATGGACCATCGACGGCAAGCAGTTTGACAGCAGCAGGGGCGGCGCACCGCTGGCCATCAGGCTCTGCGACCTCATCGAGGGATGGATCATCGCGATGCAGCAGATGTGTGTAGGCGACAAGTGGGAGGTGTATATCCCTGCCGAAATGGGGTATGGCAAATTCTCCCAACCGGGTATTCCCGGTGGCTCCACACTGATTTTTGAGATAGAACTGTTGGGTATCGCCTGACCTGTAACAACGAACAAACAGAACAAGCAATTATGAACAAGGAGATGGAAGACCGCATACAATGGGCGGTAGAGAACTTTATGCAGGGATATGGTTGCTGCCAGAGCGTGGTGGCAGCCTTTGCCGACCTGTATGGTATGGACAAACAGATGGCCCTGCGCGTGGCGGCTGGATTTGGAGGCGGTGTAGGACGGCTGCGCATGATGTGTGGAGCCGTATCGGGACTGGTGATTCTGGCCGGACTGGACTGTGGACAGACCGAAGGCAGCGACAGGGCAGGCAAGTCGGCCTGCTACAAGGTGGTGCAGCAACTGCTGGGCAAGTTTAAGGATCGCAACGGGTCGGTAATCTGTGCCGAGTTATTGGGCCTCAACGGAAAACAGATAGCCCAAGAGACCCACGAGGCATCTGAGCGCAACGCCGAGTACTACAAGAAACGTCCCTGCGCAGCCAAAGTGGAGAGCGCCGCAAGGGTCTTTGCCGAATATCTGGAGGAGAAGATACACAACCAGACAACAGACACATGCTTGTAGGTGGCAATGCCATGGAAAGCCCCTTGATTTAAGATATTTTTATGTCTTAGAAACGCATTTTTTGCCGTTTTTTGGTGCCTTAGTCAAGGATATTTCGTAATTTTGCAACTCATACCAATAGATTCTAATTATTTTATGGCTGAAACAAGACAAATAAAGACTGCGCTCATCTCTGTCTTCCACAAAGACGGGCTTGACGAGCTGCTCAAAAAACTGAATGAAAACGGTGTTAAGTTCCTTTCTACAGGCGGTACCCAGCAGTTTATCGAATCACTGGGCTACGCATGCGAGAAAGTGGAAGACGTAACCACCTACCCCTCTATCCTCGGAGGCCGTGTCAAGACCCTGCATCCCAAAGTATTCGGAGGCATCTTGGCTCGCCGCGACCACGAAGGCGACCAGGCCCAGATGGCAGAATATGAGATTCCGGCGATAGACCTGGTCATCGTAGACCTCTATCCCTTTGAGCAGACGGTGGCAAGCGGTGCCAGCGAAGCCGACATCATCGAGAAGATCGACATTGGCGGCATCTCGCTCATCAGAGCCGGTGCCAAGAACTTCAAGGATGTGGTCATCGTGCCCAGCAAGGCCGAATACGGTGTGCTGCTCGACATTCTCAACCGCAAAGGAGCCCAGACCGACATCGAAGACCGCAAGATGTTTGCTACACGCGCCTTTGGCGTGAGCAGCCATTACGACACAGCCATCCACTCGTGGTTTACGAAGTAAGCCAAACCCTTGTTCCCGGTTCGCAAAGGACCGGGAAACTCCCGCAGAAAAATCATTTATAGCTATAAATAAGACACTTTTAGGAAATGGGATTCTTTTCTTTCATTCAAGAAATTGCAATGGACCTGGGTACAGCCAACACCATCATTATCAGTGATGACAAGATTGTGGTGGACGAGCCCTCCGTTGTAGCACTCAACCGCAGTGACGGCAAGATGATTGCCGTGGGCCAGAAGGCCAAGATGATGTATGAGAAGACGCATGAGAACATCCGCACCGTACGCCCGCTACGCGACGGTGTGATAGCCGACTTCTCGGCTTGCGAGCAGATGATGCGTGGCCTCATCAAGATGGTTCACACAGGCAGCCGCCTGTTCTCGCCATCGCTCCGCATGGTGATCGGCGTTCCCTCGGGCTCTACCGAGGTAGAACTGCGTGCCGTACGCGACAGTGCCGAGCATGCCGACGGACGCGATGTATATCTGATTTTTGAGCCGATGGCTGCTGCTATTGGTATCGGAATAGACGTAGAAGCCCCCGAGGGCAACATGATTGTCGACATCGGCGGTGGCTCCACCGAGATTGCCGTCATCTCGCTCGGCGGTATCGTCTCCAACAACTCCATCCGTATTGCCGGCGACGACCTGACTGCTGATATTCAGGAGTATATGAGCCGCCAGCACAACGTGAAGGTGAGCGAGCGTATGGCAGAGCGTATCAAGATACATGTGGGTTCGGCCCTCACCGATTTGGGTGATGAAGCGCCAGAAGACTACGTGGTACACGGCCCCAACAGGATTACAGCCCTGCCGATGGAGGTGCCCGTATGCTATCAGGAGATAGCCCACTGTCTGGACAAGACGGTCGCCAAGATAGAGAATGCCGTGCTCTCTGCATTGGAGAACACGCCGCCCGAACTGTATGCCGACATCGTGAAGAACGGAATCTATCTGAGCGGTGGCGGTGCACTGCTCCGCGGACTGGACAAGAGACTGCAAGACAAGATCAACATACCGTTCCACATTGCCGAAGACCCGCTCCACAGCGTAGCACGTGGTGCCGGCATCGCGCTGAAGAACGTAGACCGTTTCTCTTTCTTGATGAGGTAATAGCCCATGCGGAACCTACTGGAGTTTCTTGCCAAATACAACCACTGGTTTCTCTTCATTGCGCTTGAGGTCATCGGCCTTATCCTCCTCTTCCAGTACAACAGCTACCAGAGGAGTGTATGGTTTTCCTCTGCCAATGTGGTGGCTGGAAAGGTGTACGAGTGGGATGCCAAGATTACATCTTATTTCTCGTTAGGCACCATCAACGAACAGCTCACCCAGCGCAATGTCTATTTGGAGCAACAAGTGAAAACCTTGTCGGAAAAGCTCAATGCTGCCACCAAGGACAGCATTTCCGCCCAACTGGCCGCTACGCAGGCGTTGGCAGGATTCAGGCTCATTCCGGCCAAGGTCATCACCAACTCGGTGGACAAGCAAGACAACCTGATTACCATCGACAAGGGTTCTGCAGACGGTATCCGCAAAGACATGGGTGTGGTGAGTGGCAACGGGGTGGTAGGCATTGTCTACCTCGTCTCCACTCACTACTCCGTAATCATACCGGTGCTCAATAGCCAATCCAACATCAGCTGTACGATTAAGAACAGAGGCTACTTTGGCTACCTGCACTGGAATGGTGGTTATGTCCACTTGGCCTACGTGGACGACATTCCCAGACATGCACACTTCAAAATCGGCGATTATGTGACGACGAGCGGCTATTCATCCGTCTTTCCCGAAGGCGTGATGGTGGGACAAATCAAGTATGTCTTCAACTCACCCGACGGTTTGTCGTACCGCCTGAAAGTGAAATTGGCCACTGATTTTGGCAACCTGCGTGACGTTTGTGTCATTGACAATACGCTCTTACAGGAACGGATAGACATCTTGAGGGCTGCCCGAGATTCTATCCAACTGAGAGACAAATAAAAATAGACTATGAGTTTAGGCTTTCTCAAAGGCTTTTCCCTGTTTATCGTCCTGCTGTTGGCACAGGTGCTGGTGCTCAATCATATCCACCTGTTCAACTGCGCGACTCCCCTGCTGTACATCTACGTGGTACTGCTCTTCCAGCGCGACTTTCCGCGATGGGGCATGCTGCTTTCGTGCTTTGCCATGGGACTTGTCATCGACATATTCTCCAATACACCCGGACTCACCACCCTCACGCTCACCTTCATGGGATTCATCCGCCCCTACCTGCTGCTGCCTTTCCTCAACCGCGACAGCGCCGAAGACATGGCACCTTCCATGCAGACGATGGGGTTTGCCAAATTCAGCTACTACACAGCCACCATCGTCTTCATCCACTGCCTCGTCTTCTTCTCCATTGAGGCCTTCAGCTTTTTCAACTGGCTACAATGGGCAGAGTGTATAGGCGGAAGTTTTCTGCTGACAACCATCCTTATCTTGGTGATTGAGAACGCCAGAAAACTATAGCCGATGAAAGACTACAAACTTGAGAACCGCCGCTATGTCATTGGCGGTTTGGCCATCGTCATTGTGGTGGTCTATATCATCCGATTATTCACCTTACAGTTGTTGAGCGACGACTATAAGAAAAATGCCGACAGTAATGCGTTTCTCAAAAAGGTGGAATACCCGTCGCGCGGTGTCATCTACGACCGCAACGGCAAACTGTTGGTTTACAATCAGCCAGCCTACGACATCATGGTGGTCATGAACGAGGAGCGCGGGCACCTCGACACGCTGGAGTTTTGCGATGCGCTGGGCATCACCAAAGAGTATTTCATCAAGCGAATGGCCGATATCAAGGACCGCAACAAGAATCCCGGCTACTCGCGTTTCACCCAACAGCTTTTCATGGCACAACTTTCGGACGAGGAGTTCAGCGTCTTCCGCGAGAAGATGTTCCGCTTCCCCGGATTCTATGTGCAGAAACGCAGCATCCGACAGTACCAATATCCCTACGCCGCCCACATCTTGGGTGATGTGGCAGAAGTGTCACCCGGTAATATCGAGGAGGACGATTATTACCAACTGGGCGACTATATCGGAAAACAAGGTGTCGAGAAGTCGTACGAGAAGCAATTGAGAGGCGAGAAAGGTGTCCAGATTTTGCTGCGCGATGCCCGCGGCCGCATCCAAGGCAGCTACCAAAATGGTTCGTTGGATAGCAAACCTGTGGCAGGCAAGGACTTGACACTGAGCATAGATATCAAACTGCAAGCCCTTGGAGAGCGCCTGTTGGAAGGAAAGATTGGCTCTATCGTGGCCATCGAACCGTCTACCGGCGAGGTGCTGTGCATGGTCTCCTCTCCCACTTACGACCCTCGGCTCCTCGTGGGCCGACAGCGCGGCAAGAACCACAAAGCGCTTTCGCATAACGTGTGGAAACCGCTGCTCAACCGCTCCATCATGGGCCAATATCCACCCGGCTCCACGTTTAAGACCTCTCAGGCGCTGACCTATATGAGCGAGGGTATTCTTACGCCAGGCACCATGTTTCCCTGTCACCGCGGATTCTATCACCGAGGCCTCCATGTGGGTTGCCACGGCCACTCCTCGCCCATTGCGATGGTCGACGCTATCAGCACTTCATGCAATGCCTATTTCTGTTGGGGACTGTATTACATGATAGGTAACCGCAAGAAATACAAGAGTTCGTTCGAGGCGATGAACATCTGGCGCGACTATATGGTCAGCATGGGTTTCGGCTACAAGCTGGGCATCGACTTGCCGGGCGAGAAGCGTGGCCTCATCCCCAACGCCACTTTCTATGACAAGGCTTACCGTGGCTCATGGAACGGCTTGACCGTCATCAGTATCTCCATCGGGCAGGGAGAGGTGAACCTTACGCCGCTGCAGATTGCCAACCTCGGGGCCACCATCGCCAACCGAGGCTACTATTATACACCGCATGTGGTACGCAAGGTGCAGGGCGAGCCGCTCGATACCACCTTTACGAGGAAGCATTATACCAAGGCTTCACGGCGTGCCTACGACTATGTCGTGGCCGGCATGCGCTCATCGGTCATCAAGGGAACCTGTCGTTCGGCCAACCGACCCGACTATGAGATATGCGGAAAGACGGGAACCGCACAGAACCGAGGCCACGACCACTCTGTATTCATGGGATTCGCCCCCAAGGACGACCCGAAGATAGCCATCGCCGTCTACGTGGAAAACGGTGGCTGGGGCGCAGACTACGGCGTGCCCATTGGTGCCCTCATGATGGAACAGTATATCACCGGCGGACTGTCGGCCGAGTCGGAGACCAAAGCGGCAGTATTCCAAAAGAAACGTATAGGATATGGCTCAAGCAGCAGATAAGCATCAAGGCATTTTCCAATCACTCGACAAGTGGACCATTGGTATCTATCTGGCCCTCCTCATCTTCGGTTGGATCAGCGTATGTGGTGCCAGTTACACTTATGGCAGTACGGACATCTTCAGCCTCGATACCCGCTCGGGCATGCAGATTGTATGGATAGGCACTTCTATCGCACTGGGCTTTGTCCTGCTCATGCTCGACGACAGGTTTTACAACACCTTTTCCTATCTCATCTATGTAGGGTTGCTGGTGCTACTCTTCGCGACCATCTTCAATCCCCACGAGATCAAGGGGTCACGATCGTGGCTCGTACTGGGACCACTGCGTCTCCAACCAGCCGAGTTTGCCAAGTTTGCCACAGCATTGGCCGTGGCCAAACTCATGAGTACCTACGGATTCGACATCCATAAGTGGAAACACTTCGCCGCAGCCGTGGGTGTCTTCCTGATTCCGATGCTCTTTATTGTTGCCCAGAAGGAGACCGGCTCGGCCTTGGTCTATCTCTCGTTTTTCCTCATGCTATATCGGGAGGGCATGCAGGGCAGCATCCTGTTCACGGGCGTGGCGATGGTCATCTACTTTGTCGTGGGAATCAAGTACGAAGAGGTGATGCTGTGGGACACACCGACATCAGTGGGCAAGTTTGTGGTGCTGCTGCTCGTCCAACTGTTTTCCATCGCCATGGTCTATGTCTATTGCCACAAGAAGCGGGAGGCATGGACACTGGCGGGAGCAGCCCTCGGTGTCACCTTGCTGTTCTTAGGATTCTCCGAATATGTCATCCCTTTCGACATCGTGTGGGTACAGTTCTTGCTTACGGCACTGCTCATCCTCTATTTGGCCTATCGGGCCATGGCTACCCGCATCCGCAACTACTTCTTTATTTCCCTGTTTGCATTGGGTTCGGTAGCATTCTTCTACTCAGCAGACTATGTGCTCAACGAGATGATGGAGCCCCACCAGCGTGTACGTATCAATGTGTTGCTGGGACTGGACGAAGACTTGGCCGGAGCCGGCTACAACGTACACCAAAGCGAGATCGCCATTGGCTCAGGAGGATTAAGAGGTAAGGGATTCTTGAACGGTACCCAGACCAAGTTGAAGTTTGTACCCGAACAAGACACCGATTTCATCTTCTGTACGGTAGGAGAAGAAGAGGGATTTGTAGGCTCTGCCACCGTACTCCTGCTGTTTTTGGCATTGATATTAAGGCTTATCCATCTGGCAGAGCGGCAACCCTTCAAGTTTGGAAGGGTGTATGGCTACTGCGTATTGAGCATTTTCCTGTTCCATCTGTTCATTAATGTGGGAATGGTATTAGGACTCACGCCCGTCATCGGCATACCGCTGCCCTTTTTCAGTTACGGCGGCTCCTCCTTATGGGGCTTCACGTTGCTGCTGTTCATCTTCCTTCGTATCGACGCCAGCCGCAACCTCACCCGGCGATAGCCCTTTGCCCATCAGTCTGCACCTTGCCCGACATGCCGGGTAAGGGCGATACCCACGTCACTCACGCCCGGCAGGATGTCACGCTTCATATCGTGGCGTACAGTGACATGCAGACTGTCGGCCGCTTCAAGCCATTCGCGACGCACAGGCTGTGTATATTGAAAATAACTGATTCCGTGCTGCTTGTGGATACCGTGCTTGTTGGTAAGTCGGCAGTCGAGCGTGTCGATATACACCTTTCCGCCCGGAATCACTTTCTGCTCCACGATAAGCGTAAGCCCCGTAAAGGGATAGGCGTTGTTGACACGCAGGCCCAACGTCACGTCATAGTCGCCCGCCTTCACGATAGGCGGGACATCATAAAACAAGGTATCATTCTTCTCCCAGCCCTGAACTTGGGTGTGGCGGTACTTGTCATACACCTTGTTGCCACAGGCCGAGAGAATACCTAATACCACCGTTGCCCACAACGCCCATCTTTTCATGCTCCTTGCTGTTTGTTGGCATCCTTAGGCGCTTGCTCGCCGCCTTTTTTCTTGGCATTCCCACTCGGTTTCCCTGCCGGACGCTTGGCCTTGGGCTTGCTACTGCTCTTCTTTTTGCGCTTGCTCTTGTCGAAACGACTGATGTCGCCACCCTCGAGCAAGTCTACAGGCTTGTCCGAACGGCGTACCGTACCCTCTTCGGTGAGCGATACGGGCTTTTCCCCGTTCTTATTCATCTCGATGATACGGCGTGCATGCTTGGCCGTGATAGTCTCTAAGTTGGCAGCCAGATTCTTGTCGGTAGAATAGGTGACGAGTCCGGCCAGGATATCGGTCTTGAAGAGATAGTAGTCGCTGTCCTTGGTCTGCAGCACGATCTCCTTGCTCGGCATCCTACGCCCTGCCTCCACATAGTCGTCGACCTCGTAGTTGAGACAGCACTTGAGTTTGGCGCACATACCGGCCAGTTTCTGCGGATTGAGGGAAATATCCTGGAAGCGAGCGGCATTGGTGCTCACGCTGACAAAATTCTTCATCCATGTGGCACAGCACAATTCGCGTCCGCAAGGACCCGTCCCGCCGATACGTCCGGCCTCTTGGCGCGCTCCGATTTGCTTCATCTCGATACGCACGTGGAATGTTTCGGCCAGCACCTTGATCAGCTGGCGGAAGTCCACACGCTCATCGGCAATGTAGTAGAAGATGGCCTTGTTGCCATCGCCCTGATACTCCACGTCGCCAATCTTCATTTGCAGCCCCAAGTCCTTGGCTATCTGTCGGCTCTGTATCATCGTGGCATGCTCCCTGCTCTTTGCCTCGCGATATTTGTCCATATCCACAGGCTTGGCGATGCGGTAGATACGGCGGATGTCGTCAGCCGACTTCAGGTTGGCTTTCTTGATCTGGAGTTTCACCAACCGCCCGGTAAGGGTCACCACACCTATGTCATGTCCGGGATTTGCCTCCACGGCCACGATGTCGCCTTTTTTCAGGTCCAGGTTGTTGACATTGTGATAATAGCCTTTGCGGGTATTCTTAAACTGCACCTCCACCAGATCGGTCGATTCGGCATTGCCCGGAACATCGGCCAACCAGTCGTAGGTGTTCAACTGTTTGTCTTGCCTACCGCAACCCTGACAGCAGAGTCCACGGTCGGTACCCACACACATTTTATATTTACAACTCATATCTATTGTTCGTTATTAGTTCTATGGTTTCTTATATTGCCCCCTCAACTCCTGCGCAGCAGGATAATCATATTGAGGGCGAGGTCGAAGAATACGATTTTCGGACTCACGTTCTGCCCTATCTCGCGCTGTGCCTGCTGCAGGGTCTCGGCGATGTCGATGATATTAGCCTCGTTGACAAACCGCGCGAAGTTTTTGGCAAACTCCTCCTCCTCGGCGGTCATATAGCAGAGCGAAGGCTCACGAAAATTGTAGACAAAGTTCTCGCGAGCCATCCTGCTGAAGTAGCCCAACATGCGTTTCTGCCGCTCCCGGCCCAATCCGGCCACCGTCTCGCTCCACTTTTTCAGTTCTTTCACGTTGCGCATATAGGCTAACCGCATGAGCATCTTAAACATGTCCAGCATCTGCAGGTTCTCGCTGTCGGCCTCGAGCACCTCCAGGGCGCGCAGCCAGTCGCCGTTGGCAAAATGGGCTATTCGCCGGGCCGTGTCAAGCTCCAGTCCACGACGCTCCACCAGCGCCCGCTCGATATCGGCATCGTCGATGCGCCTGATATCGATACGCTGCACACGGCTGCGAATGGTCTCGAGCAACTTCTCCGGCTCTTCGCTCACGAGTAGGAAGACCGTGAGCTGCGGAGGTTCCTCCAATAGCTTCAGCAACTTGTTGGCACAGGTCACATTCATACGCTCCGGCAGCCAAATCACCACAACCTTGTAGCCGCCTTGGCTCGACATGAGGCTCAACTTACGACTGAGCGCGTCGCTCTCGGCCTCGAAGATAACAGCCTGCTGGTTGGCCACATTCATACACGACAGCCACTGGTCCAGCGTGAAGTATGGGCTCTGCAACAAGAGCGAGCGCCACTCACGCAGATAGTCATCGCTCGTCACCTTGGTGTCGCTGCCCGCGTCGGCAGGACGTACCACGGGATAAGTGAAGTGCAGGTCGGGATGCTCCCACTTGCGCAGCATGGCACTGTCGCCCAGCAGGCGCGAGGCCAGAGCCAGCGCAAGCGCCATCTTGCCGCTTCCCGTGGGTCCGCAAAACATCAGCGCATGCGGCAACCGTTGTTCGTCGGCCATCTGCTGCAGCCGCTGTGCCACAGCCTGCTGTCCTATCACCTCATCGAATGTCATAGCACCCTCCCGGCTACCTCGGCCACGCTCTCCACGGCCGAGACGGTATAAAAGTGGATATTCTTCACGCCATGTGCATACAGATCCTCACACTGGTGGGTGGCCCACTCCACGCCCAGCGCCTTGGCATCGGCATCGGTATGGCACTTCACCACCTCCGAAGCCAACTCTTGCGGCAAGTCGCAGTGGAATGTCTTGGGGACCACCGTCAGTTGTGACAGTTTGGCAAAGGGCTTGATGCCGGGGATGATGGGGATGGTGATACCCATCTCACGCGCCTTCTCCACAAAGGCGTAATACTTGCAGTTATCATAGAAGAGCTGGGTGACCGCATACTGCGCTCCCATCTCCTGTTTCTGTTTCAGATACATCATGTCCATCTCCAGGTTAGGCGCCTCTTCGTGCTTCTCCGGATAGCAGGCCACACCATAGCCAAAAGGTTCGCCGGGATGGCGGATGGGCGTGCCGTCGGCAAAAAATCCTTCGTTAAACCTGTTGACCTGCTCGATGAGCTGAGTGGTATGGGCGTAACCTCCGGGGATAGGCGTAAACACCCTGTCGTCCTTGGCCTTGTCGCCGCGCAGCAGGAGCAGGTTGGAAATGCCGAGAAACTGCAGGTCCAAGAGCTCGTACTCGATACGCTCCACGGTGGCGCCACTACAGATGACATGGGGAATGACGGGGATGCCGTAGCGCTGCTGGATGGCGGCGGCGATGGCCACCGTACCCGGCCGACGACGAACCCGCAGCCGCTCAAACTGTCCGTTGTCCAGTTCGCGGTACACATACTCGCTGTGGTGCGTCGTGATGTTGATAAAAAGCGGATTGTACTCCCGCAACTTATCGATGGTAGCAAACAGGTTGCCGGTGCCGTTACCCTTCAAGGGCGGCAACACCTCAAAAGAGAAGTTTCTGCCCTTCTCTTGGCTATTAATCAGGTCTACGACTCTCATATCCTATAATATATGTGTGCAAAGTTACGAAAAAAAAATCGCATAGACTTTGCCCACACCGATATTTTATGCGTCGTAAAAGGATATTTACCGCTACAGACGGGTCGGCCAGACGAATCAGTCGGCCAGAATAAACTTGTCCACCACATGGGCCACGCCGTCTTCCTCGTTGCTGTAGGTCACATAATCGGCGGCATCCTGCACCTCGGTAGAGGCATTGGCCATCGCCACACCCAGTCCGGCAAAGGAGATCATGCCCTTGTCGTTGTAGCCGTCGCCGATGGCGATTACCTCCTCGCGCCGGATGCCTATCTGCTGGATGAGCCAGTTGAGCGACTGCGACTTCTCGATGCCCATCGGCACGCACTCCAAGAAGAAACCGGCCGAGCGATAGACCGACAAGCGGCCCTCCAACTGGCGCGCCAACCGAAGCTCAAGTTGGTGCAAGGGTTGCGGGTCGCCCACGATCAGACACTTGTTGATAGGATGCTGCACCTGACGGGGGAAATCATCGTATTGTTCCACGGGCATCTTGTTGATAAACGCCTCGTGCAGCACATACTTATTCTTCTTGCGCGTAGCGGCAATACCCTCTCCCTGATAGGTGAGTATCTCCATCCCGGCCTCCTTGGCCTCGTCGTGCAACATCGGCACCAGTTCCGGAGCCAACTCTTGGTTAAACACCACCTCGCCCGTGCGGCAGGCCACAATCTTACCACCGTTGTAAGCCAAGATATAGCCATCGTTTTCAGCCAGTTTCAGTTGCTCTGCCAGCGGCACGATGCCATACGTAGGTCTCCCAGAGGCCAACACGATGCTCACTCCCCGGCGCTGGGCCTCCATCAGTGCCGCATGTGTACGGGGCATGATCTCCTTTTTCGCATTGGTCAGCGTGCCGTCCAGATCCAGCACGATCATCTTATATTTCATATCTCTTGTTGATTGGTTCACGTTCTATCATTTTTCTCATTGCGACCATGCCTCACCTATTGGCCATTCGCTGTATTGCCCTCTATTGCTATGGGAGTATCAAAGATATTTTTGATTCCATACAAAGGGTAAAGAAGAATATCATCGTAGGCAGCAAAATTCTCCAAAGATGTACGAATTCCTATCGGACAGTTTTTGAGTTGCATAAACACACGCATACTTTGCATAGAGCCTTTTGTTCCCGATTTTACCTCGATGGGAAAGATATGTGTATGCGCCTGCACCACATAGTCTACTTCGGCATTGCTGCCCGACTTCTCTCTGTGCCAGCAATATAGCGAACTTGGCTCATAGCACGAAGAGGCCTTGACCAACTCGGTGGCCACAAATGTCTCGGCGATGGCTCCCTTGTTGACCACCTGTATGTCATCCGAAGACAATATATTAGAAACATCAAGATCCAATACGCGCTGCAGAAGGCCAGTGTCGAATAGCACCATCCTCCTGTAACGCTCATTGATTTCCGCCCCAAGAGGAATGCCATTGGCAGCCGTATGGGTAACAGGATAGACCAACCCTGCCAAAACGAGCGTCTCTAACGCCTCTTTTATGTGGGCGGAAGTAGCCTCTGCATCTACCTTGTTGTAAACAAACTTCCCAAGTCCCTGTTCGGCTACCGACTTAAACGTAGCATCGATACGGGATGACGGTACCCTATGACGATACTTTGCAAAATCATCACGGAACGAAATAACCAGTTCGCTCAGAATGCGCTGACATTCCAAAAGATTACCGTCACCACAATACCTCGACACAACAGCCGGCATGCCTCCCAGCACAAGGAACACCCGCAACATCCGCAAGGCCTCGTCGTGGATAGGTGGGGGTAAAGGTCTGTAAGGCGAAGAGGCATTGATCATCCGAGCCAACGCTTCATTGCCTGTAGCCCATAGGAACTCCTCGTAAGAAAAAGGATACATAAAAACACTCCTAATCCTACCCACCCCGTAAGAGGGCAAGGATTCTAACGCAAACTCCAACAGAGAACCTGCTGCGACGAGATGCATCTCAGGATAACGCTCATAGAAATAGCGCAAACGATTGATGGCATCGGGACATGCCTGAATCTCATCGAAGAACAGGAGCGTTTTTCCTGCCTCGATGGGAACACGGAGAAGCACCGACAACATCTGGCATATCTCCTGAGGGGAATAGTTGCCTTGAAACAAATAATGTATATCGCTCCTCTCGTTGAAATCCACCTCTGCAAAATGGGAAAACCGGCGTGCCAAATGGCGAACAGCAGATGTCTTGCCCACCTGTCTGGCACCCCGTAAAAGCAGCGGTTTCCTACTCTTGGAAGTAGCCCATTCCTCCAGTTCTTTATCAACTTTTCGTCTATAATACCGCTCCATCTATTCTAAAATATTGATTTACAGCCGTAAAGATACAAAATAAAATTTTTACGACACCATAAAACGACAAAAAAATGATATTTTTGGCATCATAAAACAGCCAAAAAGTGATATTTTTGGCACCGAAGAGGCCGAAAGAGTCTAATTAAAACACAAAGAAATGTTGATAGAAACACCCATTATTCCGTCAGTTGACTGTTTTTCATTCCTACAATTGGCAGTTTCCGTGTTGGCAATATGGCCTCAGACAATGGGGAAAGGCCGAAAGGCACCCAATCTACGAATCATATTTTAACGACAACCGAGACAACTCAAACAACGAAGACCATCAGGACTACGGAAAGTGTTGGTTGTGTTGTCACAGTTGTCTTGGTTGTCGTTAAAAATAGAATTCGTCGAGCAGCAACCGATTGTTAAATGTTGTTTATGCATAAATATACAAAACAAAAGACCGCACAGAGGGCAACCGGAGAAGTAACGAGGGCGAAGCGCTGCAAAAATCGCCGCTACCGAGGAGCCAAAAACCACCTTTACGGACGTAAACACGGCATTCAGCCGGCTAAAGGCCATCTTTAGGGTGAAAAAGGGCCTTTTTGACGTGATGCGAAAAAGCAGGAAAAGAGGCCATAAGAATGTAAAAATCGGCCTAAAAATAGCATCCGATGCCCGTTTTCACAGCCTTTTGCAGGGAAAACAGGGCATAAAAAGAGGGAAATCGCTTGTTTTTAGCTCATGTTTTGCACCTGTTATCCCTTTCTTCCACCACAAAAACCGCATAGATATGCAAGAATCGGAGCCACCAACTTGCATATATATGCAAAAACAAGCAAGCACCCTCTATTGCCAACAACAAAAGAAGCGGCAGCAATTACATTTTTTAAGATAAATTTCATGTCCCAAGGGGTGGTAATCAGCCCGATAATTGTTACCTTTGTAAAAACTATTAGCTATTAACGATGAAACTATTAAAAAAAGCGTTTATTTGTGCAACGGCAGCATTATGCTTAGCAGCGTGCGGGCAGTCTACCTCTGACTCGCAAGACTTGACACAGTATGTTAACCCCTACATCGGCACTGGCGGCCACGGCCATGTATTCCTCGGAGCCAACGTGCCGTTCGGCTTTGTGCAGTTGGGGCCCACCGAGCCGACCCGCGGCTGGGACTGGTGCTCCGGTTACCACTACAGTGATTCCGTTCTCATCGGCTTCGGCCATACCCACCTCAGCGGTACCGGCATCGGCGACCTTGGTGATGTCGCCCTGCTCCCTGTAGCAGCTGCCGACCAAGACTCGGTGGCTTTCTCGCACAGCGACGAGACCGTCACCCCGGGCTACTATGCCCTCAACCTGAAAGACCCCAACGTCAAGGTGGAGCTTACGGCTACCAAGCGCGCCGGTTTCCACCGCTATACCTTTGCCGACAGTAAGGAAGCGCTCTTCAAGCTCGACCTGAAGCAGGGCATCGGCTGGGACCATGTGAAGGAGTGCAACTTCAAGCAGGAGAGTGAGACGCTCGTGACCGGCTGTCGCCTCTCGGTGGGATGGGCCAAGAGCCAACAGATATATTTCGCCGCCGAATTCTCGAAACCCGTGAAGCAAGTGGGCGGCGACGACAGCATCAGCGTATGGCAGGTGGCCGAGGCCAGCGAGCCTGTGCTGGTAAAGGTGGGTCTGTCTGCCGTGAGCGTGGAGAACGCCAAGGAAAACCTGAAGGCAGAGATACCCGCATGGGACTTCGACGGTACGGTGGCGGCCGCCAAGCAGGCTTGGAACGACGAGTTGGGCAAAATCCGCATCGAGACCACCGACACCACCGAGCGCCGCATCTTCTATACGGCCATGTACCACTCCATGACCGCTCCATCTACCTTCTCTGATGTCAACGGCGAATATCGCGGCGCAGACGGAGAGGTGCACAAGGGCGACTTCACCAACTATACTACCCTTTCCTTGTGGGATACATACCGTGCAGCCATGCCGCTGATGACCATCATCCATCCCGAAAAGATGGGCGACATGGCCAAGACTTTCGTCAACATCTACAAGCAGCAGGGCAAACTGCCGGTTTGGCATCTGGTAGGCAATGAAACCGACTGTATGGTGGGCAACCCGGGCGTAGCCGTGTTGGCCGACTTGGTGCTCAAAGGTTTTGTAGAGAACAAGGAGGAGGCTTACGAGGCACTGAAGGCTTCGGCTATGCGCGACGAGCGCGGCATGGACCTGCTCAAGAAGTACGGTTATCTGCCCTGCGACCTCGACCCCACATTCGAGACCGTAGCCAAGGGTCTGGAATATGCACTGGCCGATGCCGGTATCGCCAAGGTGGCCAAGGAGCTCGGCCACGAGGACGACTACAAGTATTTCAGCGAGCGCAGCCAGCTTTATCGCAAACACTTCGACAAGGCGACCGGTTTTATGCGCGGTGTCAATGCGAAGGGCGAATTCCGTGTGCCTTTCGACCCGTTTAACGCCATCCACCGCCAGGACGACTACACCGAGGGCAACGCATGGCAGTACGCATGGCTTGTACCGCACGATGTACACGGTCTGGTCGACTGTTTCGGCAGCGAGGAGCGCTTCGTGGCCAAACTCGACTCTCTCTTCATCGTCAGCGGCGACATGGGTGCCGAGGCTTCTCCCGACATCTCCGGACTCATCGGCCAGTATGCGCACGGAAACGAGCCAAGCCACCATATAATATATATGTACAACTACGTGGGACAGCCCTGGAAGGCTGCCGACCTGCTCCGCGAGACACTCAGCACCATGTACAAGGACGATTTCGACGGCCTCAGCGGCAACGAAGACGTGGGACAGATGTCTGCATGGTACATCCTCTCCAGCCTTGGCCTCTACCAAGTAGAGCCGGAGGGCGGCAAGTTTGTTTTCGGATCACCAATATTCGACAAGGCGACCGTGAATGTGGGCGGTGGCAAGACCTTTGTGATAGAGGCTGCCAACAACAGCAAGACCAACAAATACATACAGAGCGTAACACTCGACGGCAAGGAGTACACCAAGTCGTATATCGACTTCAAGGATATCCAGAAGGGCGGCAAACTGGTCTTCACGATGGGTGACAAGCCCTCACAGTTTGGCACAAATGAGGCAGACCGTCCCTAAAAAACTATGTAATAAAACCTAAAGAAAGACATGAACCTAAAGACGATAATTATAGCCGGCTGGCTGGCGCTCTCTGCTACGGGAGCGTCGGCTCAGACTCCGGCCATCCAAAAGGAGTTTGGACAAGAGTACATCGAAGCGATTGCTGTAAATACCCTCTACGTATCGAAGCGGCCACAGGTGGAAGAGCGCCTGTTCCGTTCTAAGGCCATAGAGAAAAAAATCAAGGAAATCAAGAAGCTGCTGAAAGACAGTCCTTATCTGGCTTGGATGTTTGAGAACTGCTTCCCCAACACCCTCGACACCACAGTGCACTATGAAGAGGGCGCCGACGGCACCCCCGACACCTTTGTCTACACGGGCGACATCCACGCCATGTGGGGACGCGACTCCGGGGCACAGGTATGGCCATACATCCAGTTTGCCAACGAGGACAAGGATGTGAAGAAGATGGTGAAAGGTGTCATCCTGCGCCAGTTTAAGAACATCCAGTTCGACCCCTACGCCAACGCCTTCAACCGCTACCCCAATCCCAACAGCGAATGGATGAAGGATGACTGCGGCATGAAGCCGGAACTGCACGAACGCAAGTACGAGATTGACAGTCTGTGCTACCCGTTGCGCCTGGCCTACGAATACTGGAAAGTGACCGGCGATGCCAGCATCTTCGACCAGTTGTGGATAGACGTGATTACCAACATCCTGCAGACCTTCCGCGAGCAGCAACGCAAGGATGGTCCCGGTCCCTACAAGTTTTTGCGCGTCACCGACCGCCAGCTCGACACGGTATGCAATGCCGGCTGGGGAGCTCCTGTCAAACCCGTGGGTCTGATAGCCTCTGTCTTCCGTCCATCCGACGATGCCACCACCTTCCTCTTCCTCATCCCGTCCAACTTCATGGCCGTGACCACCCTCAACAAGGCTGCCGAGATACTGACCACCGTCAACCAGCGTGCAGACTTGGCCAAGCAGTGTACCGATTTGGCCAACGAGGTGAAGGAAGCCCTGAAGAAATATGCCGTACACAACCATCCCAAGTACGGAAAGATCTATGCGTTTGAGGTGGACGGCTTCGGCAACCAGCTGCTCATGGACGATGCCAATGTGCCCAGCCTGTTGGCCATGCCCTATCTGGGCGATGTAGACATCGACGACCCCATCTACCAGAACACACGCCGCTTTGTATGGAGCGAGGACAATCCCTACTTCTTCCGGGGCAAGGCCGGCGAAGGTATCGGCGGCCCGCATGTAGGCTACGATATGGCCTGGCCCATGAGTATCATCATGCGCGCCTTTACCAGCCGCGATGACAAGGAAATCAAGGAGTGTGTACAGATGCTCATGGACACCGATGCCAATACGGGTGTGATCCACGAGTCGTTCGACGTGAAGGATGCTTTCCACTATTCTCGTCCCTGGTTTGCCTGGCAAAACACCCTCTTCGGCGAACTCATCCTCAAGCTGGTCAACGACGGCAAAGTGGACCTGCTCAACAGCTGTCAGAAATAAGTAACAACAAGCAATAACCAACTAACGCAAATGAACAACGAGACTAAAAAGGCAGTGAGCCCCGTAGCGTGGGTGCCCACGCTCTATTTCGCAATGGGTATGCCCTTTGTGGTACTCAACATGGTCTGCACACTGATGTACAAAGGCATGGGCGTATCGGATGCACAGATTGCATTCTGGACCTCGCTCATCATGTTGCCGTGGACGCTCAAACCGCTGTGGAGCCCATTCCTGGAAATGTACAAGACCAAGAAGTTTTTTGTGGTGCTCACGCAGCTCCTGTCGGGTGTGATGTTCGCACTCGTGGCTGCCGCACTCCACTTGCCCAACTTCTTCGCCGTCACCATCGCCATGCTGGCGGTCATCGCACTGAGCGGCGCCACCCACGACATCGCTGCCGACGGTACTTATATGAGCGTGCTCAGCAATGAGGAACAGGCCAAATGGATAGGTTGGCAAGGAGCCTTCTACAATATCGCCAAGATTGCCGCCACAGGCGGACTGGTCTATCTGGCCGGCACCTTCATCGACGCTTTTGGCGTGACCAAGGCCTGGATGGCCATCATGCTCATCATCGCCGCCATCATGGTGGTGGTAGGTGTGTACCACTTCTTCATACTCCCCACCGACGGCAAGACCGCAGCCGAGGGCAAGACGCTCTCCGAGTCGCTGGGCGAACTGTGGGCCGTGTTTGTAAAATTTTTCCAGAAGCGCCACATCTGGTACTACCTCTGTTTCATCATCCTCTACCGCTTTGCCGAGGGATTTGTGATGAAGATCGTGCCGCTGTTCCTGAAAGCACCGCGCGCAGAACAAGGTCTGGGACTGAGCGAGCAGGAGATTGGTCTCTGCTATGGCACCTTCGGTGCAGCCGCCTTTGTCATCGGCTCCATCCTCGCCGGCTACTACATCGCCCACCGCGGATTGCAGAAGAGCCTCTTCTCGCTGGCCATCGTCTTCAACCTGCCGTTTGTGGCCTATACTTTCCTTGCCATCTACCAGCCCGAGAGCCTCTGGCTCATTGGCGGCGGTATCGTGCTCGAGTATTTCGGCTACGGCTTCGGTTTTGTAGGCCTCACCCTGTTTATGATGCAGCAGATAGCACCGGGCGAGCACCAGATGTCGCACTACGCCTTTGCCTCGGGTATCATGAACCTTGGCGTGATGCTGCCCGGTATGATGAGTGGTGTGGTGAGCGACGCACTGGGCTACCGCAACTTCTTCATATTCGTGCTCTTCTGCACCATCCCGGCCCTGCTCATCACATGGTTTGTGCCGTTTACATATCCTGACAAGAAATAACAAATACAATCTATAAACAAAAACAAGATAACAATGGGTAAATTGATTATTCAGGGACAGCCTCTCCCCAACATGCCTTGGGAAGAGCGTCCGCAAGACTGCAAGAATGTGATGTGGCGCTCAGAGCGCAATCCCATCATCCCCCGCGACTTGCTCCCTACGAGCAACAGTATCTTCAATAGTGCCGTGGTTCCCTTCGGCGACGGCTATGCCGGCGTATTCCGCTGCGACGACACCAACCGCCGCATGGTGCTCCATGTGGGTTTCTCCAAGGATGGTGTGAAGTGGGACATCAACGAAGAGCCGCTGCGCTTCGAATGCGACAATGCCGAAATCGGCGAATGGGTGTATGGCTATGACCCCCGCGTGTGCTTCATCGAAGACCGCTACTATGTAACCTGGTGCAACGGTTACCACGGCCCCACCATCGGTGTGGCATGGACACAAGACTTCAAGACCTTCCACCAGTTGGAAAACGCCTTCCTGCCCTACAACCGCAACGGCGTGCTCTTCCCCAAGAAGATCAATGGCAACTTTGCCATGCTCTCCCGTCCGTCTGACACTGGCCACACGCCGTTTGGCGACATCTTCTACAGCGAGTCTCCCGACATGTGCTTCTGGGGAAAGCACCGCCACGTCATGTCTCCGGCTCCCTTTGAGGTGAGTGCATGGCAGTGCATGAAGATAGGTGCCGGTCCCATCCCCATCGAGACCAGCGAGGGCTGGCTGCTCTTCTATCATGGCGTGCTCCGTTCCTGCAACGGCTACGTCTACAGCTTCGGTTCTGCACTGCTCGACCTCGAACAGCCGTGGAAAGCCATCTACCGCAGCGGCCCCTACCTCATCGCACCGCGTGAGCAGTACGAACTCACGGGCGATGTGCCCAACGTATGTTTCCCCTGTGCCGAGGTACACGACCCGGAGACAGGTCGGGTAGCCGTATATTACGGTTGTGCAGACACCGTGACCGGCCTCGCTTTCGGTTACATCCCCGAAATCGTGGAGTGGACACGCAAGACCAGCATCATCTGATACATAGTACATCACTTTAAGCATAGCAGAAGCAGTTTAAGAGGGCTGCTTCTGCTTTTCTTTTGCAGCTGCCACAACCACGAAAAGCACGCTCTTACAAGAAGACTACCATGATAAAATATGTTAACATAGTTACATTTTGGGAGAAAACAGACATTTTTGTTCGCAAAACGATTACCTTTGCAGCAGACAGACGACACCTTAGCCATTCAGAGCACGCTCTATCACGCTAAGTGGGCACTGTCTTTACAGCCGAAACATCACCCCACAGTATCACAACCATGATCGATGTCCCAGGAATCAACCGTCGCGAGGCAAAAGCATGGGAGCACATGTTTACATGTCTCTATGCCCCACTCTGCGTGTACGTTGAAAACAAACTCAACAACCATGCCGATTCAGAGGACATCGTACAAGACACGCTGCTCAAAGTCTGGTCTTCCGACAACACCTTCGACTCAGAAAGCCAACTCTGCTTTTATCTCTATCGCGCCACACACAACAATGCGGTTTCGTTTTTACGTAAAAACAAGAACAGCAAAACCTTGGACGAAGGAATTATCACCGACTATTTTGACGATGAGGCATACGCCTTGGCAGTACGCGAAGAACTTTACCGCATGCTCTATGCAGCAATCCGCCAACTGCCAGACCAGCAGCGCCGAGTCATAGAGCTGAGTATCCAAGGGAAAAGCGGCAAGGAAATCGCCACCTTACTCAACATCAGCCTGAATACGGTAAAAGCACACAAGCAAAGAGCCATCGAGACGCTGAAAAAAACAGCCGGCAACGATGCCATCAGACTATTGCTTCTCCTCATCCATATCTAAGCCTCATCCTAAATGCGGCATTTAGCCCCCGTAAATGCCATCTTTAGCGCGCCAATCATGGCATTTGGC